>CAZXZI010000079.1:1945-12753 GCA_964645165.1 uncultured Ectothiorhodospiraceae bacterium | reverse complement strand
GGCTTTAAAACGGGTAATCGTACGACTACGATTGCCGAAACCGTGGTGACAGATCATGGTGGTGTGCCACTGGCTCGCCTGAATGTGGATACCGACGGTAACGGTGTGCCAGAAGCGCACATGACGAACACCAAAGGCATCATACAACCGCTAACGGGTTTGATCGTGCAATACAACGGCACGCATTGGGTGGATGAGTCTGGCAAGGTCTGGGATGATCAGGTCAAGTTTAACCTGCCCGACAAAGACGTGTTTGTGATCGACGCCGATGCCGATGTGCCGGCTGAAATTGATTCTATCTCCGGTGTGGGCACCATTCTCTTTAACATGATCACCAATCCGGTGAGTGGCAAAGTGTACGTCAGCAACACCGAAGCATTAAATACGAAACGGTTTTCGGGTTCTCCTGGCACATTGCCTGCCGTGGGTGATACCCCCGCAACAGACTTCACGACGATGCAGGGACATTTTGCGGAAAGCCGTATTACCGTGCTGGATGGTGGTGTAACGCCCATCCATCTGAACAAGCACATTGATTACAGTGTTTGTTGCGCGGCTGTACCCAATGAAGAAAACTCAAAATCACTGGCACAACCCATGGACATGGCCATTAGCAGTGATGGTAAAACACTTTACGTCGCTGCATTTGGCTCCAGCAAAGTGGGTGTGTTTGATACGGCAAAGTTGGAAAACAACACATTCGTTCCTGATGTTGCCAATCAGATTCACGTCAGCGGCGGCGGCCCTGCCGGCGTGGTATTGAATGAAACGAATCATCTGCTCTACGTGTTAACCCGATTCGACAATTCCATTTCGATAGTGGATACCACCACTAAGACAGAAGTTTCACATCTGGCGATGTACAACCCGGAGCCGGCGAAGATTATTAATGGTCGCCTATATGAATATGATGCCTCACTGACTTCTAGCCATGGCGATAGCTCGTGTGCCTTGTGTCATGTGTTTGGTGACATGGATCAATTGGCCTGGGATCTGGGTGAGCCGAGCGGAGATGAAACCGTAAACCCAAGTGCGCCTAAATATCCGGGCGGCCCCAGTGACCTGCTGATTAATCACGAGGATTTTGGTTTGCCAGTGAATCCGCATTTTTCAGCGGTTAAAGGTCCAATGACCACGCAGAGCATGCGCGGCATGGCGAATCATGGTCCGATGCATTGGCGTGGTGACCAAACCGGCGGCAGGTTAGAGCCCGATGGTTCGCAGGAAGACAACATTCAACCGGACATGGGTATCTATAACGAACGTTTGGGTTTCTCCAAGTTTAACGGTGCTTTTATCGCCTTCCAGGGTCGAGGTTCAAAAATATCGGCAGAGGCTATGAGTGAGTTCACTGACTTCGCACTGGAGTTGATGTATCCCGCCAACCCGATTCGTCATCTGGATGATTCACTGACACCCGTTCAACAGGCCGGTAAGGATTTCTTTTTTGATCCGACCAAAATTGTGGACACGGCATTTCACTGTAACGGCTGTCATGTGGTTGATCGTTCCTTCAATGCAGGGATGACGGATAAACCAGGTGTTTTTGGTACGGTGGGTAGAAATACCTTTGCCTTTATTCAGCAATTTCTGAAGGTTCCGCATCTGCGCAACATGTACAACAAGGTGGGTATGTTTGGCATGCCTAACAGCCGTAAGTATCTGGCAGATGATCCCTTCAGTGGCATGCCGCCTGGACTGGATCCCTTTAATAATCCGGATGATTTCCAGACGTTCTCAAACTTTATTTTCTTTGGAAATGAGAATGTATTCACTGGCGACCAAATTAGAGGCTTTGGTTACACGCAGGACGGCAGTACCGACACCATGTTCCGCTTTCACACGACCAATGGTTTCTTGCCGCGTCCCCCGGGCACTGTGACACCACTCGATCCCGGTAACGGTTTCGCATTGAACGTTACACCTGAAGGCATGGAAATCCGCCGCAACCTTGAGCAATACCTGATGGTATTCCCCAGCAACTTCTTTCCCATTATGGGTCAGCAAGTGACACTTACGCATAAGAATGCAGACGCAGTGAGTGCACGTATTGATCTTCTGATGGCTAGAGCTGATCTTGGTGAATGCGATTTGGTGGCGAAAAAACGCAGGAAAGGTTTCCTCTATCTGGGTGGTGGTAGCTTTGCACGAGATACCACAACGAGAGGATCAATTACCGATGCCAAGCTACGGTCAAAGGCCGTTGACGATGTGAGTATCACTTACACTTGTGCACCACCAGGATCCGGTACTCGCATTGCGCTGGATCGTGACGAAGACGGAGCTTTGAATGGTGATGAACGTAAAGCAGGGACGGATCCTGCGGATCCAAACAGTGTTCCAGCTATCTAAGCTGTCTGTTAGTAAAATGCCTTCGACCTTGAATATTTTTTAGAAGGGTAGACGTGCATAAAAAGCCCGTCCGACAGCAATGTTGGACGGGCTTTTTTATGGGTTTAATTTTTTCACTACATATCTACCACATTAGGTCATCGGGGATTTGATAGTCAGCATATGGGTCATTCTCAGTAGGCTCAGCGCCAGGCGAAGATTCGCAAAAGATAATGCATTGTTCATCACGTTGTTTGATTTTTTCAGCCACAGGTAACGGAACCAGTTCATAACCATCGCCAAGTTTGGCAATGGCCAAATGCCCCGACATAAGGTGTGCATGGATTTGTTCTGAAATGTAGAGCTGCTTGATGACCTTGGCATCGGTGAAATTATAAACCACGTCACCAGCGCCATCTTTAATGCGATTGGTTTCGATCAATTGTTTAATTTGTGCGGCAATAGCTTTGTGTTCGGCTTCAACTTTTTTTGCATGGTTCAACAGACGGTCACGTTCAGTTTTCTCCGCCTGCGCCTGTTGAGCCAGAAGTGCAGCTTCATCAAGTTGTGTGGCCGCGCCTTTTTTGGTCTTTTGTTTTTTCTTTTTGTATTGACTATGTTTGGCCTGTTTTACCTTTTTATCATCCACCAGACCGGTTTTTTTCAACTGCTCAAATAATGAGTTTCCCATCAATCCGTACTCCAAAGATAAAACTGAAATGAATGTGCTTGCTTTCTTGCTTTTTAACTACGGTTTTGTGGCTAGCCAGATCATATGTCGTGCGCCTCGGCGACCGCGGGTTCGCACAGGAATTTCATCGATTGAAAAACCTGCATGTTTCAGTCGCTTGCTGAAGGTATGATCAGGGCTGATCGACCAGATGCCAAAAATGCCTTTTGGCCGTAATGCCGTCATTGCAGCCGCCAGCCCAACAGAGGAGTAAAGACTATCATTTTCTTTACGGGTCAGTCCCTCGGGGCCATTGTCCACATCCAACAGGATGGCATCATAAGTTGATTGTTCATTGCGAATTAATTTGCCAACATCACCCTCATAAATAGTGACGCGCGGGTCATTCAGTGGGTGACCTGTAAGCGCCGATAGCTTTTCCCGATTCCAGGTCACTACCGTAGGCACTAGTTCCGCGACCATCACCTCGGCATCCGCTTCAAGTTCGTGTAATGCCGCCGCCAGCGTGAAGCCCATGCCTAACCCCCCGATCAACACGCGTGGTCGATCTCTGCCAGCCAATCTCTTACATGCCAGTTCGGCTAAAGCATCTTCCGAGCCGTGAACGCGGCTGCTCATTAATTCACTATTGCCGGCCTTGATCGAGTATTCATCGCCGCGACGATAAAGTCGCAGCTCCAGGCCATTTCCTGGCACGGTTGTGCTGTCGAGCAATTCCCATGGCCTCATACGTATCTCATTGTGTGGTAATTGATGTTAGCTGGAAAAATTAAAACGAAATAACCTACTAAAGAGGCAGAGTATTTATCCATATTTCTACTGTCAGGTTACCGGTAAAATGGTGACAAGACTAATCAGTTGCACTGATTGAACGTCAGTTTCAGATCGATAACTAAATTCAGCTGATCTCAGGGTCATAGGACGAATGAATAAGCAACTAAAAAATGTCCTTGGTGTTGGTGTAAAAAATCGGCTATTTTCAGTGTTGTTTCCCATATCATACAAACGATGGTGTTGGTGCAACCATCGTGGACACACAAGCGTGTCACCAGGAGAAATTCGTAAAAGTATTAGAGGAAAGTTTACAAGGTCATTTGCAAAAATAACGTAAAAAAATTGCGGTAAATCGATCAAGCGCTCGGTACTGTTCCAAGGAGGAGCCTCTTATGTTTTCTTTTTCATCTACATTAAAAATTATTTTTTTTGGTTTAATATTCTCGGTTTTTTTATCCGGCTGTGGCGGCAGCGGAGGAGATGGTTCGAGTGGGAATACGAACAGCGCCGCTAGTGCAAGTATCGAAGGTGATGAAGAGAAAGATGACGATAATAGTAACGCTTCACCGAAGGCCGACGCGAATGGCCCGTATTCCGGTATCGTGGGTGTGGCCGTCAATTTCAGTAGTGCAGGCTCAAGCGATACCGATGGCACAATCGTTTCCTATTCCTGGAAGTTTGGAGACGACACCCGCAGCACGTCAGCTAATCCAAGCCATATTTATGCATCGGCGGGAAGTTATGAGGTCAAACTGACCGTAACGGACGATGCGGGTGATACCGATAAAGATTCGACCACGGCGGAGATTGATGATAGCGGAGAAAATCCTCCACCGATGAATGTACCACCAATCGCGATGGCCAATGGCCCGTATGCCGGTACTATCGGCGCGGCTATCAACTTCAGCAGCACGGGTTCAATCGATACCGATGGCACGATCGTGTCTTACGCCTGGAATTTTGGTGATGGCGCTAGCAGCAGTGCAGCCAATCCCACCCATGCCTATGCCACGGCAGGGACTTATTCCATCACCTTGACGGTGACGGATGATGCGGGAGCCACCGGCAGTGATACAAGCTCAGCTGTGGTGTCTGATTCAGCGCCACCAGCGCCGATACCCAATGTCTCCATTAATTCAACTAGCCAGAATGGTATTTCCGGCACGCCCGTACCCGAGCAGCCGTTCACGGTGCAGTCGGGCTTCAGGGTATTTGCCAGTAACGACCTTGGCATGCACTGTGGCGACCTGGATACGCGGATTTCCAGTATCCTGCCGCCGTTTAATATTGTGCATGCGCAGGTTATCCAGCGCGGTAGTGAGCCCACTATCATGACGCCCGCCGATGGTGTGGAAGTGGTCTACTCGTCAAGCTCCAACCCGGACGATCCCATTCTTGCAGGCACCAACTCTGCGGGCACCGGGCCGGTGGCTTCTAGCCTGCTGGCCAATGGCAGTGTCTACAAAACCAACTTCTGGGATATTGCCCGTGAGGCCTACGATGCGTTTTATCCTCCGGGCATACTGCCGGCATTTTATGCGCCGGGAGATAACATTCTCGGCCTGGGGCTGCCCATGCCCAATGCGGAACGACTGTTTTTGGGTGATGGTGTCCTGACCGCCCAGCAGCAGGAGATGCCGGGGCGTTTTGATCCGTACGCAAGCAATGACCCACGGGCCTTCCAGTTTTTTACCGTCGATCAACCCTTCTTTCTCAATTTTCCCTTTGGTTACACGGCCACAGGGGTGAACTGGTACGAAGCGGCGGGCATTCCGATGACGACCTACGATGACTTCGGTCGGGAAAATCCGTGGCCTCTGGTGCGCGTGCAGGCCAAGTCGGGCGGCCAGGTATTGGCCTCGTTGGACACCGTGTTGCCTATCTCCGGTGAAGCCAATTGTGGTTTTTGCCACAATGATCCGCTTGACGGCGGCAACGGCGCGGCAACGGATAAGTTATCGACCGTTGCCTTGTCCATTGATGACCCGACGAATGTACCGCTGGATGTGAGTCGCGAATGGGCGTCGGATATCAACATACTGCGTCTGCACGACCAAAAGCATGGCACCCATCTGGTGGTCGGCACGAGCATGGATACTCCATCGGGAGCCGCGCCATTCAAGGCGGTGGTCTGCCAGACTTGCCACTACACACCGGCGCTAGATCTGGCACAGGTGGGCCCACGTGGTGCAGAGAATGATCCGGATCCGGTACTTGGTTCGCTGGCCAATGGTCGCGACCAGGTCAAGAACAAGTCGATGTCCAATGTTATGCACAGCCACCACGCCAGCGTGAAAGATCTCAATGGCGTACCGTTGTTCCCAAGCATGCCGCCGTCCGTCGACGCCAATGGCAACCTGCGTAATTCCATAGCGGCCAGAGAGGTGCTGGATAAAACCTGTTACCAGTGCCATCCGGGACGACGCACAGATTGTCTGCGCGGCGCCATGGCCAGTGGCAGCATGCTTTGCCAGGATTGCCACGGTGACATGACCCAGGTGGGCAATGATTTCTCTCGCGATGTTTCGGCCACAAACCCGGGTGGCTTTTTGCTTGGCAGTGATTTCTACACCAATCCCGCCACGCTGCGTGTACCGTGGGCCAATGAACCCAGTTGTGGTTCCTGTCACACCGGTGACGTCATGGATAACATGCATGGCAACGCCAATACGATCGGTGATCCGCAGGATGGTATTCGTCTGATGCAGGCCTACCTGACCACGGATAGCAAGGCCACGCCGATTGTGCCGAGCAATAAACGCTTTGCCGAAACCGTGATTCCATCCGGACCCGCGGCAGGCAACCCGATGCTCTATCGCGTCAGCAAGGGACACAAAGGGGTCTTTTGTGAAGCCTGTCACGGTGCTACTCACGGCATCTGGCCAAACAAGAATCCCAAGGCCAACGACAACGTTGCCGCCATCCAACTACAGGGGCACACGGGTACGATTACCGAGTGCAGCACCTGTCACACGGGAGACATGGGGATCACTCTTGATGGCCCACATGGCATGCACCCCATCGGTGCTGCAGGTGCAAGTTTTGCAGATGGCGGGCACAATAATCTAGCCGAAAACAATCCCGACGCCTGTCGAGCCTGTCACGGCCGTAATGGTGAGGGAACCGTGTTATCGGCTATGGCGCAAGACCGGGTGCTGCAATGCGATAAATCCACAACATTCTGTCCCAACGGGAATAGCGTTCTGTTCCCGAACAACCACCAAGTGGGTTGTACCGAATGTCACAGCAATAAACTCTAGGCAACCCGGAGTGAAAGACGTGCGGGGTACCTGACTCAGGTGCCCCGTTTTTTTGTGCGTATTTTTTTAGTGCGTTTTTGATGTGCCTTTGTGGGTGCCATGGGAGACTACTCTTCTGTGGCAGAGATTGATTACGTATTTTTTGCTAACGTTAAATAGTGGGGCAGACAATTTGCAAATATTGCCTGCAACTATTTTTATAAAAAAAAGACACTGCTGTCCCATGAAAATAAAGATAAATATACACTGCTATCCCGTTAACTTTTTTCCGTCATTCCGGCGAAGGCCGGAATCTAGGAAGTCATTGGAATTACTGGATTGCGACCTCGGTTTTGGCTTCCTGCGTCACTCTACCTCCTCCATCCATGGAGTCGTTCGCCGGAATGCCCAAAGCGCTACGCGGGGCAGGCTCTACCCAAAACGCTACGCGGGGCAGGCTCTACCCAAAACGCTACGCGGGGCAGGTTCTGACGAAAAAAGTTAATGAGACAGTGGATAAATATATTTAAAGGATTTGCTGTTATCTCCAATCGTTAGCCTTTTAGCCTATGAGCGATAACTGCATTTAGCCACTCAATATCCTCGGCCAGCGGTCATGCACCGCATCTTCTTGCTCCGGTTCGATAGTGACAACATAAAGCCGTTGCTCCTGGTTATAGCGTGCGACCAAACCTTGAATCCATTGACCTTTTGTTAGCTCATACCAATGGCTACGATTTTCAATATCCTTTTCCATAAAGCGCAGTACCTGTAGTTTGACGGGGCATGGAAACCAGCGATCCCAGCGACCGGCATACACCGATTCCAGACGCGCCCAACCGCCCAGGGGTAACTTGCCAATTTGATGCTGACGTCGACCCCACGGTAAAAGTTGATGATCGCCATCACGAGTCCTCACGGGCAATGTCGCTTTGGGGTTGGGAAAGAAGACTCTGATCTCCTGACCCCTGTGACTGTAATAAACACCGCCGCACATGATTATTCATTTTCCATTTGCGTAACTACGCTACGAGTATCGGCTTCCGTGTCTTGTATGGTTTGCCGATGGCCGTAAGGTTTCCAGGCTGGGGCAATCACATTGGGCATGGTGGAGCGGTTAAGCAGGCGGGCAGGGGACAAGGCAAATTCGCCGTAGCGCGCGTTGACTTTATCCATCATGACATTAGCCATTTTCTCTTTTTCTTGTTTCGCGCTGCTTTCCTCAAACAGCTCGAGTTGCCCATTCATTGGGCGGGGGTCTTGAGCGGTGACTTGCACTTGATGCACGCCTTGTCCCTGCCAACAGGCATTAATCACTTTTTTGCAGAGGCGTGTGATGATGCGCCCATCCTGCGTGGGCAAGACGCTGCGTGCCTTGTTGCCGATCCATCCGTCGCGCGTTCGCAGACCAATGGCAAAGCTCTGCGCCACCATGGTGTGGCGGCGTAATCGCGCAGCAATTTTTTCGCTCATGTGCAGCAGGTAAGTATTGATTACCGCCAGGTCTCTAGTGTTGGGTGGCATGACTTTGCCATGCCCGATGGTCTTGGGAGCGGGCATGTTGAGCTGCAAAGGCTCCGGGTCCGCTCCCTGAGCCATGTACCAGATGCGCCGACCGGGATTGCCAAAGCGCTGCGCCAACACCCCAATGGGCAGGCGTGCCATATCACCGCAGACAACAACACCGCGCTTGGCGAGAAACCCGCCGATACCTTTATTGATGCCGCACAGCTCGGTGACCGGCACGTCCTGCAGCCGTGCCTTGGCTTCCCACGGCGGGATGATAGTCAGCCCATCGGGCTTGTTGAGTTTGGCCGCGTACTTCGCTGTGATCTTATCGCCACTCACCCCCACCGAGCACAAAATGCCGGAGGCTTTAAACACCGTGTCTTTGGTGAGTTGTGCCATGTGTTCGGGAGAGCCGAGTAATCGTTGACAGCGTGTTACATCTAAAAAGGCTTCATCAACAGAAAAGACTTCCACGTCGGGCGTAATATTTTCCAACGACGACATAATGCGTGAAGACACAGCGGCATAGCGCCCAGGTCGAGCCGGGGACTGAATCAACCCGGGACACAACTTTCGCCCTTCTTTTAAACGCATACCGGTCTTGATGCCATAGGCTCGCGCTTCGTAGGAACTGGTGATGATGCAGGTGCCGGTTAAGCCATTGGTAATCGCCACCGGGCGGCCGCGCCACTCGGGATGGTCGAGCTGTTCGATGGAGGCGAAGAAGGCATTCATGTCCACTAAAATGATGGCACGTTCCCAGGGTGTGAAAGTCGTGTGTTGCATTACATTGTTACCCCATTAATTTTATATCCATCATTCCGGCGCAGGCCGGAACGTAAATGCGCAGCGCGTTGAACACTCATAGGCGGCCCGACCGAACTGCCTGGAGCCATTCGGAACATTGCCGCGTAGCGGACGATGCCCGAAGGGCGGAGGACAGGATGTCCGTGGTCAGAGTGAGCGAAGCGAATAATCCAGCGGTGTTAAAACGTTTCTAGATTCCGTCCTGCACGGAATGCCCAAAATGCTACGCGGGGCAGGCTCTACCCAAAGCGCTATGCGGGGCAGACTCTGACGGAAGAGGTCTCTGATTATTCATGTCTCAATTCCACTGCAGTCCCGTTAACTTTTTTCCGTCATTCCGGCGAAGGCCGGAATCCAGTGGTTCCAACGATATTCTAGATTCCGGCCTCGGTTTTGGCTTCCTGCGTCACTCTACCCCTTCCATCCATGGAGTCTTTCGCTGGAATGCCCAAAGCGCTTCGCGGGGCAGGCTCTGACGGGAGAGCTATTTGATTATTCATGTCTCAATTCCACAAATCACACTGTGAGCTTTGCCATACAAAAAATGACAACAGGGTAAACAGTTGTTAACCGGGCAGCCGTGGCATTGCATGTAAAAACCTAACTATGAATAGGTGCGCAACTGGCTGACCAGCACACCTTGAATACGAACTCGACTTGCATCGAATATCAGCGGACGCAGGCTGCGATTTTCCGGCGCCAATTCAATCTTGCCGCCCACCCGCCGGTGAAAACGTTTTAGCGTAGTCTCTTCGTCGTCGATCAGCGCCACCACAATATCGCCATCGTTCGCCGTTTCGCCCTGGCGGATAATTACCGTGTCACCATCCAGAATGCCGGCCTCGATCATCGAATCACCCTGCACGCGCAGGGCAAAACGGTTGGGCCCCAGCAGGAAGTCCGTCAGATTGAGGGTGTCCTCGTCCGGGATGGCCTCAATGGGCTGACCGGCGGCAATGCGCCCCAGCAGGGGGATACTATCGACGCGACGCCGCGCACCATCCCCGTCATCGACCAGCTCGATACCCCGCTGGCGACCGGGCACCAGCCGAATCGCCCCGGCCGCCGCCAAGGCCTGCACCTGCTTGTGCATCGAGCCGCGAGAGGTGGTGCCCAGGCCTTCGGCGATCTCCGCCAGGCTGGGCGCAAAGCCCTCCCGAGCCAGGTAATGCGTGATGAAATCCAGAACCTTGGTCTGGCCGGGGGTGAGCATGCGGGTGTCCTCAATACGGCTACTATTCTTGAATAGGTTCTCGAAACGTTCTCCATGCAGGATAGAGAACAAACAGAGAACATTCAAGCACTATCATGCGCCCGCTACGGTATGGGCAGGCTCGGCAACAGGCCGGCGCGGGTATGAGTGGGGTGATGCCCCAATGATGACAATCGTATGATTTGTAGGTAATACCTTACAGAAAATCTGGCCATGCTGTGCGAGTATGGGGGTGAACGGGGGG
>CAZXZI010000079.1:0-1845 GCA_964645165.1 uncultured Ectothiorhodospiraceae bacterium | reverse complement strand
TAATACCTTACAGAAAATCTGGCCATGCTGTGCGAGTATGGGGGTGAACGGGGGGGTTGCCGGGTAACAAGGGGTCGATGAGTATCCCACGCCCGACAGCAATAAAAAGAATAACGGTGGGTCAATACGCGGAATGTCATTTCTCGACACCTATGCCTTCTAAAACAATGCTCTCAAAATTTAAGGCCCAAAAGCGCGCCGACCAGGTAAAGGCCTTTCAGGATGAATTGGCCTTGCTGGAAAGTGACGGCGCGCTGACACTCAAAGAAGAGCAGGCGCAGTCCGTCAACGCTTATCACCAAAACCTGCTGAAGCAATACAGCGATGGTTTTGACATCGACCAGGACCAGCGCGAAAAACAACTCTCACTGGGCATGCGCATCGCCTCATTCCTCGGCGCCCTGGCATTGGCCGCCAGCGTGTTTTTTCTGTTTTACCAATTCTGGGGAAAGCTCTCCACCACCAGCCAGGTCGTCATTCTTATCAGCGGTACACTCGTCACCTTTGTGGCCACGCTGCTCGTCGCAGAAAAAGAAAAAACCGGCTACTTCGCCAAACTCGTTGGCCTGGTGAGCTTCGCGTGTTTTGTGCTGAACCTCTCCATGCTGGGGCAAATATTTAACATCACCCCCTCGGACAAAGCCTTTATCGTCTGGGCGGCGTTTGCCTTTTTACTCGCGCACTCCTGCGACATTCGTTTATTACTGGCGGCGGGCATCCTCTGCGTTATCGCCTTCGTGTCTGCGAGAACAGGCACCTGGGGCGGCATGTACTGGTTGTCTTTCGGCGAGCGGCCGGAAAACTTTTTCCCCGTCGCCATCCTGTTATTCCTGTTTCCGCAGTTTGTGAATCATCAACGCTACTGGGGCTTCGCCCCCATTTATCGGGTGTTCGGCCTGTTGTGTCTTTTATTACCCATACTCGTGCTCGCGAACTACGGCCGCATCAGTTACCTCGCAATGGACAGCAACATCATTGAAGGTTTTTATCAACTGGCAGGCTTTGTCCTCAGCGCAGCGGCGGTGTGGTGGGGCATACGCAAACACTGGAAAGACACCATCAACACCGGCAACACCTTCTTTGTCATCTTCCTCTACACCAAGTTCTTCGACTGGTGGTGGGAGGTCATGCCCAAGTACCTGTTCTTCTTCGTCGTCGGCCTCACCGCCGTGTTGTTTTTGCTGATCTTCAAACGGCTGCGGGCAAAGGGCTTCTTTGGTCATACTGAAGGCTTCGCCGAGGCAAAACCATGAGCCTGCTGCAGCAAATAAAATCTCTGCGCCACACAAAAGCCCTGCTGCTGGGTGTAGCGCTAATCATCGCCACCAACGCCATCGTATTGGCCGGAGTGGCCTACAACCGTTCGGGTGAGCCGGACGCCACAATAACGCTCACCGAGCGAGAACTGAGCCTGCCGTATCGGTATCTCGGAAAGGGTGAAAACAGCGGCATTCACCTGCGGCTAATACACCGCAGTCGGAACAATGGCTATTTCGGACGTGACGCTGTGCCGGATGAAAGCCTAAACTGGTTCAATAAAGAAAAACTGGCCGAGTTAGGCTTCGATGTGACTCAACCTGTCAGCGAAGATGAAGACAAACGTCACAATCAACAGCTCAGCGAAAAGGAAGTGATCCTCGTGCTTGAATATAACGGCGCGGCCTACCAAGCCGTACTGAAAAACGCCCAGCAACATTACGACGAGCTGTTAGCAAAACAAGCAGCCAATCAAACTAACGGAAAAGATAACAAAAAGAAAAACTACAAACTGACACGGGCAGAAGAAAACCTGACCCGTGAAAAAACCTCAGCCTCCCGACTGTTTGTCATCGATGCCGGATTAGA
>CAZXZI010000078.1:0-13029 GCA_964645165.1 uncultured Ectothiorhodospiraceae bacterium | reverse complement strand
GAGATGCACCGCCGTTGGCGATAGCCAACGCGAGCCCGCAAAACACAAGCAAATTTGCAATTTACGCCAGTGTTTTTCGGGCGACTTAAAATGGATCAGGATGATCAATTTTGAAGCCAGGTTAATAGCGAAACTGTTACCGAGTGTTGACGATTTCGCCGATAAAGCCCCGTATCATGATAAACATTTTTTGATTGCTCAGGGCAGGCTGAAAGCGATTTCGCAAAATGCATTATTTCACCATTGGCTTGTTGCCCTGCAAGCCACCGCTAAGCGGACGGATAGTTATCCGCACGCTGGCACAACCTGAGGATATTTGCTGTGAATAATATTTGTCCGCTTTGGCTTATTAGACTGATGCCATTCCTTCGCTGGTGGCCTATGGTCAACCGAGATACTGTGCGTGCCGACGTGTTGGCCTCGGTGACGGGTGCGATTGTTGTGTTGCCACAGGGCGTGGCTTTCGCGGTAATTGCGGGCATGCCGCCGGAGTACGGGCTTTACACCGCTATGGTGCCGGCAATAATCGCCGCGTTCTTTGGTTCATCGTGGCATCTGGTTTCCGGTCCAACCACCGCAGCCTCGCTGGTGTTGTTTGCTTCACTGAGTGCCTTCGCCGAACCTGGTAGTGAGCAATACGTCGCTTTAGCCATCACCCTCACGTTTATGGTGGGCGTTACCCAAATCGCGATGGGTTGGGCACGTTTGGGAACCCTGGTGAACTTTATTTCCCATTCGGTGATCATTGGTTTTACTGCAGGTGCGGCCATTTTGATTGCCAGTAACCAGATCAAACATTTTTTTGGTGTGACGATTCCCCGCGGTCTGCACTTTCACGAGATCCTTATTAATTTTGGTGGTCAGTTGGAACAAATTAATCCCTATGTCACCATCATTGGCGTGGCTACCTTGGCCTCGGGCATACTGATAAAACGTTTTGCACCGAAAGTGCCATATATGATTGTCGCCATGGTCGTGGGCAGTATTGTGGGCGTAGTGCTGGACGCCATTTACGGTAATGCGGTAACGCTGATTAAAACGGTAGGCGCCCTGCCTGCGTCACTACCCCCATTGACCGTACCAGACTTTTCTCCAGCAACGCTCAAAGAATTGGCGCCTGCGGTACTGGCCGTTACTTTGTTAGCACTTACCGAAGCAATTTCCATCGGTCGTTCCATTGGTATCAAAACCGGTCAGCACATAGATTCAAACCAGGAATTCATTGGCCAGGGTATGTCCAATGTGGTAGGTAGTTTCTTCTCGGCTTATGTCGCCACCGGTTCGTTTAACCGCAGTGGCGTAAATTTTCAGGCGGGTGCAAAGACGCCGATTGCGGCAGGGCTTTCGGGTCTTTTGTTGATTGGCGTCGTGCTTGCCGTTGCGCCATTAGCGGCGTACCTACCCAATGCGGCAATGGCCGGTATTTTAGTGCTGGTGGCTTGGGGTTTGATCGACTTTCATCATATCAAAAAGATTTTCACAGCCAGTCGTTCGGATTTCTCCGTAATGCTGCTAACTTTTATTGCCACCTTAACGCTGGAGTTGGAGTTTGCGATTCTGTTGGGCGTGATGGTGTCACTGGTGGTGTATTTGTCGCGTACCTCGCGCCCCAAGGTGGTGACACGTGTGCCTAATCCCGCTGATGCGAAACGTGCTTTTACCACCGATTCCAGTATTCCGGAATGCCCTCAGCTGAAAATAGTACGCATTGATGGCTCATTATTTTTTGGTGCGGTGAGTCATGTCTCTGAAAGTCTGAGACGGTTCAGGGAACAAAACCCGCAACAAAAATCGGCGCTATTAATTGCCTCGGGAATTAATTTTATCGATGTTGCTGGTGCAGAATTATTGGCGCAGGAAGCACAAACGTACCGCAGGCTAGGAGGTCATTTATATTTTTATCGCATTAAGGAAGGCGTGTGCGAGCCACTGCGCCGCGGTGGTTACATCACTGAAATTGGCGATGAAAATATGTTTATCTCAAAAACAGAAGCCTTAGGGGAAATCTTTCAAGCCCTGGATAAAGACATTTGTGCTCATTGCGACAAACGTATTTTTAAGGAATGCCAGTCAATAGAGCCAGCAAAGCCTGAATGATTATTGTGATGTTGCTGACTGTTGTTCAGCGGCACTGAGTAGACCGACAATTTTTTCAGAGATAGTTGCGACGCTTTGATAGGCCTGTTCGGCTTCGGAAATCTGGCCATTGTTTTTCATGTCGATAATCATGCGAATCAATTCATGCAATTCTTCGTGTGGGCCTTCAACATCTTGAATGCCCTGTAGGTGGCCAAAGTTTTTCAGGCCATCCGAGTAGTACCACTTGCCAAATTCGCAATGGTGGTGAGATACGGCCTGCTCTCTGGATAAGGTGGATTTGCCATCCAGAAATGAGCGCAGTTTGGTTTTCCAGTTCAGATGAGCGGCTTTAGCGGCGGATAAATCCAATCCGCTGCCGCTGGTGCCTAATTCCTTAATGTGTGATTGCAGTTGCTCAGAAAGCCCAGCCAGCTCATCACTGGTAGCGCGTGATTCATGTGCATCTTGTGTCGTCAGTGTTGATACGCTGCTGATGTTAACAATGTTGCTGTTGATTTCGTTGGCCACCTGACTTTGCTGTTCAGCAGCGGCGGCAATTTGTAGATTCATATCGTTGATTAAATTCACGGCATCGCTGATGTCACGAAGTGAAGTGAGTGTGTTGCTCACCTGTTCTGAGCCACCCTGTGCTTTTTCCAACGCATCCTGCATCACCGTGACTGACTGACGTGCGCCGCTTCGCAGTCGATCAATAATTTCCTCGATCTCGTGCGTAGATTCCTGTGTGCGGCTGGCCAGAGTGCGCACTTCATCGGCCACCACCGCAAAACCACGCCCCTGTTCGCCTGCGCGTGCAGCTTCGATGGCTGCGTTCAACGCCAGCAGGTTGGTTTGTTCTGCAATACCTTTGATGACATCCAATACCACGCCGACACCTTCGCTTTCTTCTTCAAGTTGGTTAATCACCGTGGCCGCATTTTCAATATTACTGACCAACGAGTTGATGCCCTGCTGAGTTTCTTCGGCGATAGCAGAACCTTTGCCGGAGGATTGTTTTGCGGCTTCCGCGGCTATTGAAGCCTCACTGGTATTGCGCGCCACTTCGTCCACCGTTGCGCTCATTTCATTCATCGCCGTGGCTACCTGGTCGGTTTCATTTTGTTGGCGCAGGGTATTGGTCTCGGTACGTTCTGTCACCTCGGCCATGCGTGAGGCGGTGAAGGCCAGGTTATTGGTGGTGGTGGCAAAGGCCTGCACCATGTCGGTGTAGCGGGAAATGATGCGGTTGTAGTGCTGTGTGATTGCCTGTACGGCTGCATCACCGTGAGCCGAGAGCACGCTATCAAGCCCCGAATTACCATCGGCAACATGTTGAAGATCGGCCTCCAATTTTTGTAATGGTTTGAGTATTTGACGAGTACTAACTATCCCAACTATCAATGCGGTAATGGTGGCGATTGTCAGGGAAGAGATCAGTGCGGGACTGCCGCTGAGTGAAAATAAATTATTGACTACAATGTGGCTGACTACTAATGCGATAACAACAGCAGTCACATAACTGAGCTGGATTTTAGCGGATAATTTTATGGCCATGATAGACGACTCGCAAGTGGAGATAGGAATAGTCATAATGTCGGCAGAATTGTTGGGAACTTGACTAAAAACTGGTTGCTCTTGTATCAAGCATAAAAAAGGGTAGGCACAATGCCTACCCTTTGTGCAGTAATATTGCGTGGGATTAGAAATCCGATGCCGTAGCGCCAGACGGGGTAAAGCTGCCGCTACCGCTAGTGCCACCCGACCATGTAATGGTACCCACAAAGCAACTATCGGTTACCGAGCCGCTGGCCATGGAACCACAGTTCACTTGGCCCACCGCTGTACCAAGAATAGAGATAGTGACCGTTACATCGGTCTCGGATCCACCAAATGCATCAACGTAGACCTTGTACTGACCATCTTCACTGATCTGGTTCATCCAGATGTTTTCGATGCCGTTACCACAGGAGATACAGTCGACATCCAGTTTTGGATCATCATCTTCTATCCCGGTCGTGCCCCAGTCGATGCTGTTGCTGCCGGTGCCTTCGAGGCCGACTTTGCAGTTGACAAAGTTGCAATCATCGGCACCACTACCGCCATTGGAATAGCCGCCGCTTGGACGCACCAGATGTAAATTCATATCAGTATCACCATCCCAGGTAAGCTGGGCGCGGAACAGGGCAAGATCCGTTAGAGAGGTAATGGTGATAGTTTGGCTGCAACTGGTGTTGGTGCCCGCATAAATACCGGACACAGTAATATGGTTATCGCCAGCGAACAGCGGTACATCAAGTGCAAAGCTACCATCAGGAGCAACCGTCAAGGCAATGGTATTAGACTGCTCGCCGGCAGTAATCGTTAGATAGGTCTCAGAGGGTGTGCCGGATATGGTGCCAGAGATGTTGATGGCAGTATCAGTGGTAGTGGCACCATCATCGAGGGTGGAGCCGTCACCTGCGGTGCCGTTAAAGCTGACATTACTGCTACAGCTGGCGGTGGAAATCCTGACGCCACAGGTGGTGTTGCCGAGGTGATCAATGTTATCCACATAATCAGTGCCGGCAGTAAATACGCCGTCTTTGTCAGTATCGACCACGACATCAAAACAGCTCGTCGCTCCTCCGCCTAAACTCGCAAGAAAAGTATACGGTACTATCACCCACGGTGCTTCGCTGTTGCTGTCATTTTGTACGGGGCTACGTTTGGCACCAGTACTGCTGGCGTCAGTAATCGCATCACCATTCGTCCATGTGCCCTGATGTGCCACGAGATAGGTGTCCACTGCGCCAGGAGTGGTATCCGCTGAACGTTCCGTCGGAGTCAAAAAGGCCTGGATATCGCGAATGGCGGCAATGTTGGCATTGGGGTCAAAGATTTCACGTTTGTTACCGTTTTTGTCCGAGGCAATTTGTTGCACTGCTACACCACTGGCAGCCTGCACGGAAAAACAGGGCAGTAAACGATTGTGGCGTGAAATCAAATCAGTACCCTGATTAAAGATACCATTGCCGTTGACGTCAACCACTACATCATAGCCTCCAGGTGCATAATTGTTTGCCGTTGGTGTGCCCAGATCAATGGTACCCGTACCGCTGGCCACGGTGATCGCGGCGGGAGTGCCGCTGATCAGGCCGCCGTCTGCTAAGGGTTTTTGTAGATCGGAAAGCACATACACGTCGTAATTGCCGTCAGCCAGCGTGCCACTATTTTTATCCACCTTGGCAAAGACATTTTCGCTGCTCAAAAAGGAGGCTGTCGGTGTGCCGCCACTATCGACGCACTGCACACGGCCTAAATCCGCCAGCGTGTAGGTTAAGGTTTGAGGTGTACCGCCACCGCCCTCTTCTGTAATGGTTACGGTGTAATCACCAAGCAATGCAGTTGATGACATATTTTGAACAATTGTCGCCTTGTTGATGGCGCCGGTACTGTCCGCGATGGCAATCAGGCCGCCTACAGGGGTTATTTCCACGGGTGGTGTATCAGGGTCGGTGATAACAATGGCGTGCCGGGTGTTAGCAGTAAGGCCGGTGACGGTCATCGCAACGGGATCATGTCGATCAATGGGGGTGGTAATGGTGACACCGCAGGCATCAATAATGCCGGTTTGGTCGTCATTACAAGTGGGGAGAATGCCAACTGCCCCGCCACCCTGTGTCGCTGTACACCCAGGTCCCGCAAATGGACTCGAGCACGAGAGGGCGAAGCTGCCGCCAGCACCGGAGGTAAATCCTGAGCCGGGTTCTCCGCTGCCGCAGGATACAAGCAGTAACAGTACCATTGCCGAAAAGACGCCAGCGATGGTGATTCGATTAAAGTGTGGCCCGTTAGTGCGCATATGCAGTCCCTGAAATGTGAGGTATCTAAAACATGGTAGTGAAATCCGTCTGTAAGGTCTAGCAGCGGCAACGAATGGGATTTCTGTAATGTTTATTTTGAGATGGGCGTCACATTGCGCAACTTGACTCACTCGCAACCGATGGTTTCTTGTGCGCTAAGGAGTGGTGTGGCGCGGGTGAATAAAAAAGGGGAGTGTCAGAAACACTCCCCTTTTGGGACTCTAGTGCGCAGTTTTCTACCGCGCTTACCGCAATTTATTGACTACTTGTAATACCCAATCATCTTCTCTAATGACAGAGGGGTGATTTTTGAGGCATGCCCCGCACAACCAAAGGCTTCAAAGCGAGCTTTGCAGATACCCTGCATGGCTTCAGTGGAGGCTTTGAGGAATTTACGCGGATCAAAGTTTGAGGGGTTTTCAGCTAAATGCTTGCGCACTGCCCCGGTGGATGCCATGCGCAGGTCGGTGTCGATGTTGACTTTGCGCACGCCGTTTTTGATGCCTTCCTGGATTTCTTCCACGGGCACACCGTAGGTTTGGCCCATGTCTCCGCCAAAGCTGTTGATGATTTCCAACCAATCTTGTGGCACGGAAGAAGAGCCGTGCATGACCAGATGTGTGTTAGGCAGTTTGGCGTGAATATCACGAATACGGTCGATGCGCAGGATGTCACCGGTAGGCTCCTTGGTGAACTTGTAAGCGCCGTGGGAGGTGCCGATGGCGATGGCCAGAGCATCCACGCCAGTTTTTGCCACAAAGTCAGCCGCTTCATCGACATCGGTCAGCAGCATATCCATGTCCAGCTTGCCTTCGGCGCCGTGGCCGTCTTCTTCTCCCATTTCACCGGTTTCCAGTGAACCCAGGCAACCTAGCTCGCCTTCCACGGAGACGCCGCCGGCATGAGCCATTTTCACCACTTCGGCTGTGGTGTTGACGTTGTATTCAAAGGAAGAAGGCGTCTTCATGTCGGCCTCTAATGAACCGTCCATCATCACCGAGCTGAAGCCGGATTGGATAGAGCGCAAGCAAACCGCAGGTTCGGAGCCGTGATCCTGGTGCATGACCACCGGGATATGCGGATATTCTTCAATGGCGGCACTGATCAAATGACGCAGGAAAGGTTCGCCTGCATAGGAGCGCGCGCCGGCGGAACCCTGCATGATCACCGGGCTGTCGGCGGCATCAGCCGCCTGCATGATGGCATGCACCTGCTCCATGTTGTTGACGTTAAATGCGGGCATGCCGAAATCATTTTCAGCGGCGTAGTCCAGTAATTGGCGTAATGAAATGAGGGCCATTGGTCTCTCCTGTGTATTTTATAAATAGTTACTACAAAATGGTTTCTAGAAAATGTTGTTTAAAGATAGTTTACTGCGTCTAGTTTGGGATGTTCAAAGCGATTTAATAAACCCGTCTATTAATCCCTGTTTTCAATAAGTACCGTTGGGCATTTCATCGCCCACACGGATGATTTTCATAGCGTTGGTGCCGCCGAGTACGCCCATGAGATCACCCTTGGTGAGTATCACCAGATCACCATCACGCACCACACCGCGACGTTTCAGCTCGTCGACGGCCTCGCGATTGACCACGGCGTGATCCTTGCTCTCGGTGTCAAAACTGATGGGGTATACACCGCGGTACAGTGTTACCTTGCGGCGCGTGGCAACGTGGCTGGTGAGCGCATAAATGGGAATACCGGAGCTAATGCGTGACATCCACAGCGGTGTAGAGCCGGATTCGGTGAGCGAGGCAATGGCTCTCACGCCAAGATGATTGGCGCTGTACATGCTGGCCATGGCGATGGCTTCATCAATGCGCTCAAAAGAGGAATCAATGCGATGATCGGAGCGTCTGGCCACATCGGCCTTTTCAGCCTCACGACAAACACGATCCATGGCAGAAATGGCCAGATCAGGATACTTGCCCATGGCGGTTTCCGCCGACAACATCACCGCATCGGTGCCATCCAGCACCGCATTGGCCACGTCAAAGACTTCTGCGCGCGTAGGAATCTGGTTTTCGATCATGGATTCCATCATCTGCGTGGCGGTAATGACCACGCGGTTCAGGTTACGTGCGCGTTTGATGAGGTCTTTTTGTACCTGAGGCAGTGCCGCATCACCGATTTCTACGCCCAGGTCGCCGCGTGCCACCATAATGGCGTCGGAAGCCAGAATGATCTCGTCGATAACGTCCAGGGCCTCAGTGCGTTCAATTTTGGCCACAATGCCACACTTACCGCCAGCAGACTCCACCAGACCACGCGCCAGTTTCACATCAGCTGCAGAGCGGGGAAAAGAGATCGCGACATAATCGGCCTGCAGTGCTGCAGCGGTGATGATGTCTTCCTTGTCCTTCTCGGTCAGCGCCGGTGCAGATAGTCCCCCACCCTGGCGATTGATACCTTTTTTGTCTGAGAGCTTGCCGCCCACTTTGACCTTACAGTGGATCTCGGTGCCTTTGACCTCATCGACCCAAAATACCATGCGGCCATCGTCGAGCAATAAAACGTCACCGCGACTCACATCGTTGGGCAGATCCTTATAGGCAATGCCCACACGTTCCTGATTGCCGGCATCTTTGGGACAAGCTGAATCCAGGATAAAGGCATCACCCTCGGCCAGTTCAATGGGGCCATTTTTAAACGCATCAATACGAATCTTCGGGCCCTGTAGATCGGCCAGTACTCCCACCTGTCGACCATGCGCACGCGCACGATTGCGAACGGTTTCGGCACGTTCAGTGTGCTCGGCGGCAGTACCGTGAGAGAAATTGAGACGCACCACATCGACGCCAGCGTCGATGAGTTTATCCAGTGCCTTGGGGTCATCCGTTGCCGGGCCAAGGGTTGCGACGATTTTTGTTCTTCTTTGCAAGTCTGTTACTCCAGATGCGTCAAGTCAGATAAGAGTGAGGCTGTCTATTTATTGTTAGCGCGTTGTTCGAGAATGGCCACAGCCGGCAGTGTTTTGCCTTCAAGGAATTCCAGAAATGCGCCGCCACCGGTAGAGATGTAAGACACCTTGTCAGAGATGCCGTACTTGTCCACCGCAGCCAGGGTGTCGCCACCGCCGGCAATGGAGAAGGCATCGCTATCAGCGATGGCCATGGAGATAGCCTTGGTGCCATCACCGAACTGATCGAACTCAAATACTCCAACGGGGCCATTCCAAACAATAGTGCCTGCATTTTTTAGTACATCGGCTAATGCGGCGGCGGAGTCGGGGCCGATATCGAAAATCATATCGTCATCATCAACGTCGGCGACATTTTTCAGGGTGGCCTCAGCCGTTTCAGCGAATTCTTTGGCGCATACCACATCGGTGGGCACGGGAATATCACTGCCACGTGCTTGCGCATCGGCGGTCAATTCTTTTGCTGTGTCGACCAGATCGGCTTCGTACAGAGACTTACCCACGTTATGGCCCTGTGCTGCAATAAAGGTATTGGCAATACCACCGCCGACAATCAGTTGATCAACAATCTTGGAAAGTGATTCCAGCACGGTGAGCTTAGTGGAGACCTTGGAGCCACCGACGATCGCCACCATGGGTCGAGCCGGATTATCCAGCGCCTTGCCGAGCGCTTCCAGTTCACCTGCTAGCAAAGGACCGGCACAAGCAATCGGAGCGTACTTTGCAACACCGTGGGTAGACGCCTGGGCACGATGCGCGGTACCGAAGGCATCCATCACGAATACGTCACACAGCGCGGCCATCTTTTTTGCCAGCGCATCGTCATCGGCCTTTTCACCCTTGTTGAAGCGCACGTTTTCCAACAACACCAGGTCACCATCATTCATCGGGCCAACACCCTTTTCGACCCAATCCTTGACCATTTCCACGTTGCGTCCCAACAGCGCGGCTATGTGCTGGCCAACAGGGATCATAGAAAATTCTTCGTTGTACTCACCTTCAGTGGGGCGACCCAGGTGAGACATCACCATCACTTTGGCGCCCGCTTTCAAGCAGTGTTCAATGGTGGGTAGCGAGGCGATAATACGTTTGTCACTAGTGACTTTGCCATTTTTGATTGGCACGTTGAGATCCTGGCGGATCAGCACGCGTTTGCCGGCCAAGTCCAGGTCGGTCATTTTGATTACGGACATGTTTAACTCCAGTTCAATATTTTAAATTCAAATTCATATTAATTAAAAGTATAAAAGGTTTTTGATAAAACGTGTTTAGCAAAAAACTCTGGTTTCTACTGGCTCCAATTTTTTTGAACTGAAGCCTGACTTGCTGATCGAAGTCAGGCTTCATTCCAAAACTTATCCATTCAACTAAGCGAGCAATTTGCTTTCAGGGGTAGGCGCGTAAAGTTTTTCGACGCGGAGCGTACTAACAGTACGTGAGCATTTGAAAAAGTTTTCGCAACGCCGCCCTGGAAGCAAAGGGCTGCTTAGGCTACATGAAGGACGAAACGTAACATATTGCAAGTATAACCATATTCGTTGTCGTACCAAGACACGACTTTAACGAAGGTGCCATCCAACGCAATGCCTGCGCCGCTATCGAAGATAGACGACTGGCTGCAACCGCGGAAGTCGGTGGAAACCACTTTCTCATCGGTGTAACCCAGCGTTCCATTCATTTCGCCTTCAGAAGCGGCTTTCATTGCAGCGCAGATGTCGTCGTAAGACGCGTCTTTTTCCAGCTCAACCGTCAAGTCAACCACAGACACGTCAGAAGTCGGTACGCGGAAAGCCATGCCGGTGAGCTTGCCATTCAACTCTGGCAGCACAACACCAACAGCTTTAGCTGCACCGGTAGAAGAAGGAATGATGTTTTCTAAAATGCCACGACCACCGCGCCAGTCTTTCATTGAAGGGCCGTCAACGGTTTTTTGCGTTGCAGTAGCTGCGTGAACGGTGGTCATCAAACCACGCTTGATGCCCCACTTGTCATTCAACACTTTGGCAACAGGCGCCAGGCAGTTAGTGGTGCAAGAAGCAGCAGACACGATGGCCTGGCCGTCGTAGCTTTTGTGATTGACACCGTACACGAACATAGGCGTGCCGTCTTTGGAAGGCGCAGACATCACCACTTTTTTCGCGCCAGCGTCGATGTGCTTTTGGCAGGTTTCCTCGGTCAGGAAGAAGCCAGTACATTCGATAACAAGATCAGCGCCGATGTCGCTCCATTTCAGGTTAGCAGGGTCACGCTCAGCAGTCAGGCGAATGGTTTTACCATTGACGACTAGATTGTTTCCGTCAACAGAAACGTCGCCGTCAAAGTTGCCGTGCACGGAATCAAACTTGAGCATGTAGGCCAGGTAATCTGCATCCAGCAGATCATTGATGCCGACGACTTCGATGTCGCCGAAGTCTTTAGCGATAGCACGGAAAGCCATGCGACCGATACGGCCGAAACCGTTAATACCGACTTTAATTGTCATAGAGTTATCTCCTTAAAAGTGTGACTAAACGTTAAAAACAATAATTCATTTCTTCCCCGTCATTCCGGCGTACGCCTACATCCATGTAGGCGTACGCCAGAATGACGGATTAAATAAAGTTTCTTAAAGAAGCGATTCAACAGCGGCGACAACATTCTCCACCGTGAAACCAAATTCTTTGAACAGTTCAGGGGCGGGTGCAGATTCACCGAAGTGATCAATGCCCACGACTTTGTCAGCGTACTTGTACCAGCCGTCAGTGACCGCTGCTTCAACCGCCAGCGTGGGTACGCCCTTCTTCAACACGGATGCCTTGTAGGCGTCATCTTGTGCGTCAAACACGTTGGTAGAAGGCATGGAAACCACGCGAATCTTTTTACCGCTGAGCTGCGCCGCAGCATCCATGGCCAGCGCCACTTCGGAACCGGTGGCAATGATGATGGCATCAGGATTGTCACAACCACAGTCACCTAAGATGTAACCACCTTTAGTGATGTTAGCCATTTGCTCGGCGGTGCGGGTTTGATGTGCCAAGTCCTGGCGAGAAAATATCAGGCAACTGGGACCATCTCTTTTCTCGATGGCTTGTTGCCAGCTTACCGCTGACTCCACGGCATCACAGGGACGCCATACGCTCATATTCGGAATCATGCGCAGCGTTGGAATTTGTTCGACCGCTTGATGGGTCGGGCCATCTTCACCCAGGCCGATGGAATCATGCGTGTAAACAAAGAGGCTTTGAATTTTCATCAACGCCGCCATGCGTAGCGCATTTCGGGCATATTCCGAGAACATCAGGAAGGTGGCGCCAAAGGGGATAAAGCCTCCGTGTAAAACGATACCATTCATAATGGCGGACATGGCAAATTCACGCACACCGTAATTGAGGTAGTTGGCATCTGTGTTGTCGATCATGGGTTTGTAACCCGACCATTCAGTCAAGTTGGAACAACCGAGATCCGCTGAGCCACCAAACATTTCTGGCAACATCGGTGAATAGGCTTCAATTGAGGCCAGCGAGGCTTTGCGTGTTGCCGTGCTCTTGGCATCGGTATTGACAGAGGCAATGTATTCGGCAGATTTTGCGGCCCAGTCAGCGGGCAGGTCACCCGCGAGGCGACGTTCCAGCTCAGTCGCTAAATCTGGAAAGGCTGCTTTGTAGGCAGCGAGTTTTTCGTTCCATGCCTTTTCCGCAGCCGCGCCCTTTTCTTTGGCGTCCCAACCGGCATACACGTCGTTAGGTATTTCAAATGCAGCGTGATCCCAACCCAAAGCGGCTTTGGTGAGATTGATTTCTTCTTGACCCAAAGGCGCGCCGTGACAGGCGTGGCTACCAGCTTTGCTCGGTGAACCAAAACCAATAGTGGTTTTGCAGCAGATCATGGTGGGCTTGTCGGTCATCGCCTTGGCAAATTCCACGGCCTTTTGGATGGCTTCCGGGTCATGTCCATCCACGTCGGCAATCACATGCCAGCCGTAGGCTTCAAAACGTTTTGGCGTGTCATCGGTGAACCAGCCTTCGACTTCACCATCGATGGAAATACCATTGTCATCCCAGAAGGCAATCAACTTGCCCAGGTTCAAGGTACCGGCCAGCGAACAGGCTTCGTGGGAGATACCTTCCATCAAACAGCCGTCGCCCAAAAACACATAGGTGTGGTGATCAACGATGTCATGATCTTTTTGATTGAATTGGCCGGCCAATG
>CAZXZI010000077.1:9050-13030 GCA_964645165.1 uncultured Ectothiorhodospiraceae bacterium | reverse complement strand
AGATGGACGATATCGTTCTCGCCACCGGCGGAGGCGCCATTCTTGACCCCGAAAACCGGGATCGAATCACCCGGCAGGGCTTTGTGGTTTACCTTAATGCGCCACTGAAACAACTAGTCAACCGAACCGCAAAAGACAAAAACCGGCCGTTGCTGCAAACCGCCGATCCACAAAAAATACTCGAGGATATTCTGGCCGTACGTGATCCCCTGTACCGCCAAGTCGCCGATGAAATCATTGAAACCGATGGCAGCCCGGTGCGTAACGTGGTTAAAAAACTGACCACACTTGTAGCCCAACGCAAGCTCTAAGCACACCGTAGTTAATTACACACCGACATAATCAAGCCCAACATGAAAACCCTGACCGTTAATCTCAACGAACGCAGCTACCCCATACACATTGGCCAGAACTTGCTGGGAAACCCCGCATTGCTGTCGCCCCACATTCACGGCACACAGGTTTTAGTGGTCAGCAACGAAACGGTTGCGCCACTTTACCTCGAGCAAACACTCTCGGCACTCACTGACTACCAGTGCGCAACGGTCACCCTGCCCGACGGCGAAAGCTATAAAACGCTGGACACCGTAAACCTGATTTTTGATGCGTTACTGCAACACCGTTTTGATCGCCAATGCACACTCATCGCACTGGGCGGCGGCGTGGTTGGCGACATCACCGGCTTTGCTGCCGCCAGTTATCAGCGCGGGGTGAATTTTATTCAGATACCCACCACCTTGCTGGCACAGGTCGATTCATCTGTGGGCGGCAAAACCGGCGTCAACCATCCGCTGGGTAAAAACATGATAGGAGCCTTCCACCAGCCACAGTGTGTATTAATTGATATCCACACCCTCGATACCTTGGACAACAAACAGCTCTCGGCCGGGCTTGCGGAAGTGATTAAATATGGCCTAATCCAGGACAAGGAATTTTTTTCCTGGCTGGAAGACAATATGTGTAAATTGCTGCAACGCGATCCAGATGGACTCAGCTATGCCATTGAGCACTCCTGCCAATGCAAGGCTAACATCGTCGCCGCTGATGAAAGAGAAGCCGGCCAACGTGCGCTGCTTAACCTCGGCCACACCTTCGGCCATGCCATTGAGGCAGGCATGGGCTACGGCACCTGGCTGCATGGTGAAGCCGTGGGTACGGGCATGTTAATGGCGGCTGACTTATCACATCGACAACACAAGCTCAGCCAGTCCGAACTGAAACGCACACAGGCCCTGCTGGAAGTCGCCAACTTGCCCACAAAAATACCTGCCGAGATGGATGCCAAGCGCTTTTTGGAACTCATGTCCGTAGACAAAAAAGTACAGGCGGGCGTCATTCGTTTAGTCTTACTCGATCACATTGGTACCAGTTATGTCAGTGATGATTACGACCCACAACTTCTACGAGACACACTCGATGCCTTCCATCACGCGGCCCACTGATTCCATCACACCAGACGGACTTGCGCCCTACGCCACACGCGAAACAGATTCCCGCGGCCGGCGTTTCGCAGAACCACCGCCCAACACCCGCTCCGAATACCAGCGTGATCGTGATCGCATCGTCCACTCCGGCGCCTTTCGTCGACTGGAATACAAAACCCAGGTATTTGTGAATCACGAAGGCGACATGTTCCGCACCCGCCTCACCCATTCCATTGAAGTCGCACAGATCAGTCGTTCCATCGCGCGCGTTTTACGCCTTAACGAAACCCTCAGCGAAACCATTGCTCTGGCGCACGATTTAGGCCACACACCCTTCGGCCATGCCGGTCAGGATATTCTCAATGAATGCATGCGGGACTACGGAGGCTTTGAACACAACCTGCAATCACTGCGCATCATTGACGAACTGGAAGAAAAATACGCCGAGTTCAACGGCCTCAACCTCACTTTTGAAACCCGTGAGGGCATTCTCAAACATTGCTCCAACAGCAATGCCAAAAAACTCGGTGAACTGGGAGAACGGTTTTTAAATAAACAACAACCGGGGCTGGAGGCGCAAATCACTAACATCGCCGATGAGATTGCCTACAATAATCACGATGTCGATGACGGCCTACGCGCTGGGCTGATCGACATTGACAGCTTGTGTGACGTACAACTATTTAAGGAACAACACACCGCAGTAATGTCTGCTTACCCGAACATTTCACAAAAACGCGCCATTCATGAAATTATTCGTCGCATGATCAATCAACAAGTCACAGATTTTTTACATAGTAGCAACGAGCGCATCACCGCTGCTAACCCAACCACCCGTGCCGACATCAACCAACGTAACGAACCCCTGGTAGGCTTCAGCGATGACATGAAAATCATGAACCAGGAACTCAAACAATTCCTGCGTAAGAATCTTTACCGTCACTATCGCGTGCATCGCATGACCGCTAAGGCCGCCATCATTATTCGTTCACTGTTTGACGCCTTTCTCAACGACCCATTATTGCTGCCTCCCGAACAACAGCAGCACGTTCAACAACTCGAAAATAATAATGCTGACAGTGGGCGCGCTCGCGGCATTGCCGACTACATCGCCGGCATGACGGACCGTTACGCGATTCGTGAATACGAACGCATCTTCAACGCCACCGAACTCACCTAAGGGATTCTTTATCAAGCCATGCGCATTTACATGCAAACACCCCCCGGCATTGATGGGCAACCCCGTTTTTATCATTTATTCTTGCAGGAAGATCTGATTAACGGCTGGACCCTGGTCAAAGAATCCGGGCGCCAAGGCGGCTCTGGCAAAGTGACAAAAAAACACTTCGACAATCATGACGCTGCACTGGCGGCGCTCATCACCGCGCGTGACGCACAAATAAAACGCGGCTACCATGTAGTCTTCGTCAAAGGTGAGCAAGCCCCCGCATGAACAACACAAGTCTGCACGAAGTCAACAGCAGTCCATCCTCATCGTATGTCGCGCACTATCACATGACACGCGAACCCTTTGGCGACACCATCGAAGATGACCTGTTCTACGCCGAGCCCGGCCGTCAGCAAAAGCTCGACATCCTTCTGCATCTCACCCAGTACGGCAATGAACTAGTTTGTGTTTCTGGGCCCACCGGTAGCGGTAAAACGACATTACTACACCAGTATTTATCCAAAGCCCTGGCCAACTGGGTAGTGGCGCGCGCCGATGCTCAAACCGGTCTCGATGAGCGAAAACTGACACAGCAGTTGTTTCACCAAATGGACATGGATTTTCACGGCGCCACGCACAGTGAACTGTTTGAGCGCATGCAGCATCATTTCGATGCTCTACAACACAGCGCTCGACAAGCCGTGTTACTCATCGACAACGCCGAACAATTACCGGTCACCGCTCTCAAGCGAGTTCTGGAAATGGCTGCGCTGGTTAGCGCTGAAAATAAACCACTACTTCGCATTATTTTGTTTGGCTCCAAGCAGTTGAATGATAATTTTGATGACCCTCTGTTAGGCGTACAAACACATATTGTACGACGCAGTGTCGAGCTCCTGCCGTTTGCGCCGGAGCAAACCACCCACTACATCTTGCACCGCCTTTCTGCCGCCAACTTTTCTGCCGATAAACCCTTCACCGATTCCGCGCTACAGAAAATCCACAAACAATCCAATGGCTGGCCAGGCGAAATCAATCCACTGGCCCACGACCTGCTCATTGAAAGCCTGCCCACCGGTGGCATTGACCCGAGCGCGATGTCCGGCTTCAATAAATTGCGCGCCGCAGCCGCGGCGATCGTTATCCTTGGATTAGGCGCATTGCTCTTCTTTCAAGACGATTTTAATGCCTGGCTGGAAGCCGAACCCGTTGCCAGCCCGCTCGCAACCACGCCTCACTTAACACCCTCACCTGCAGAGACTTCGACCGACGCAAAACCTGAAGCCGTGGCCACCGTGGATGAATCTCAAGCAGCTGAAATACCTTCGCAGGCACCCGCCGAAGATGGTGCTGACGAAAACCCCTCCCTCACATCCGAAGGCACCGAA
>CAZXZI010000077.1:0-8950 GCA_964645165.1 uncultured Ectothiorhodospiraceae bacterium | reverse complement strand
AGCACCGAAAGCACCGAAAGCACCGAAAGCACCGAAAGCACCGAAAGCACCGAAAGCACCGAAAATCTACTGGCTGCTGCACCCAAGTCAATAGCGGATGAGCCAAAAGGCATGTCCGACCAACAAGCGTTAGCTGTCGCCCACACCCCAATGCGCGAAGCCCCCTCCGAGCTTACAAAAAAGACCGCAGTCACTCCCAAACCCACGACCCACAAATCACTCATCCCCAACGACCTGCCCGGCTTTCGCAACGCATGGATACACAAACAAGATCCCAACCATTTCACTCTACAGCTAGTGGCTGGTAACAACGTCAAAACCCTGCGCGACTTTTTCCGCCAACACCCACTGGATGAACCCCTGGCCATTTATCAAGGCATCCGCAAGGGTAAGCCCTGGTTCGGCGTGATTCAGCGCAATTACCCCAGCAAGCAGGCCGCCATCACTGCCCGCAGCCAACTGTCTGCATCACTGCGCAAAGAAGGCCCCTGGGTACGTCGCTTCGCCGCCCTGCAAAAAGACCTACACCGCACTCCCTGACAGGCCACGGCCTCTTACCAGCAAACCCCTCGCAAACCCTGACTTTTCGCCACATTGAACCCAATCTGGCGCACCGGTATAATGCTGAGCCATTTTGTCTCCGGCAAGGTATTGGTTCTGCGTTGAAAACAGCTCCATCCAATTGATTTTTATATCAATAATGCCTTTCCGCTGATTTTAAGCAAACAATCCAGCATGACGACTTTAGTCGTGACACTCATAGTGAAAGACAGCGTGAAAAAAACAGCCAATCAGCCGCCCAGCGAAAACAGCCTCTACAGCCCCGGTTTTGAAAAAGACAATTGCGGTTTCGGCCTCATCGCCCAGATGGACAACCAGCCCAGCCATTGGCTGGTGCAAACTGCCATCGGCGCCCTGATGCGCCTGACCCACCGTGGCGCCGTCGCCGCCGACGGCAAGACGGGTGACGGCTGCGGCCTGCTGATGAAAAAGCCCGATGGTTTCCTGCGCCTGTGCGCCGATGAACTGGGTTTCACCCTGGCCGACAATTACGCCGTCGGCATGGTGTTCCTAAATACGGACGATGCACTTGGCAACACTGCACGTGCACAGCTGGAAACCGAGCTTCGCGCCGAAGGCCTGGACGTGCTGGGCTGGCGCACCGTGCCCACTGACACCGCGGCCTGTGGCGACGAAGCTCTGGCCTCGCTGCCGGTGATCGAGCAGATTTTTGTCAACGCTCCGGCGGGAATGGATGCCAAGACCTTCGAGCAGCACCTTTATATTGCCCGCCGCCGTTGCGAAAAGGTCATCGAGCCCAATGACCCGGCGTTTTACATCCCTACCCTGTCCGCCAGCGTTATCTCCTACAAAGGGCTGGTGATGCCCGAGCACCTGCCGGAATTTTACAAAGACCTCAACGACGAGCGCATGAAAACCGCCATCGCCGTGTTCCACCAACGTTTTTCCACCAATACCTGGCCGCAGTGGCGGCTCGCCCAGCCGTTCCGTTATCTCGCCCACAATGGTGAAATCAACACCGTGCAGGGCAACCGCAACTGGTCCGTAGCACGTGGTCACAAATTCGAAAGTCCGGCCATCCCCATGGCCGATGTACGCCCACTGGTCTCCATGTCCGGTTCCGACTCCAATTCCATGGACAATATGCTGGAAGCCCTGCTCGCCGGGGGCATGGACATCTTCCGCGCCATGCGCCTGCTGGTACCACCTGCATGGCAAAACGTCACCAACATGGACGCCGGCCTGCGCGCCTTTTACGAATACAATTCCATGCACATGGAACCCTGGGACGGCCCCGCCGGCATCGTGATGACCGACGGCCGCTATGCCGCCTGCTCCACTGACCGCAACGGCCTGCGTCCCGCGCGTTGGGTGATCACCAAAGATCGGCACATCACTCTCGCCTCGGAGATTGGCGTTTACGATTACGCCCCCGAAGACGTGGTCGCCAAGGGCCGTCTAAAACCTGGCCAAATGCTGGCCGCCGACACCGAAACCGGCAAGCTGTTATTGCCAGAGGACGTCAACGCCCACCTCAAAAATGCCCAGCCTTACAAACAATGGCTACGCGACGGAGCCAAGCACATCACCACCACCTTGAATGGTGAAGTCTGTGGCATGCCCATGGACCGCAAGGCGCTGGATATATATCAGAAGCTATTTCAGGTTAGCTTTGAAGAACGCGATCAAGTGCTACGCGTACTAGCTGAAGCCGGACAGGAAGCCATCGGCTCCATGGGTGATGACACCCCCATGCCTGTGCTGTCACGCAAGGTCCGCTCGTTGTACGATTATTTCCGCCAACAGTTTGCGCAGGTGACCAACCCGCCCATCGATCCGATTCGCGAGCAAATCGTCATGTCGCTGGAAACCTGCTTCGGCCGCGAGATGAACATGTTTGAAGAATCACCCGAACATGCCAAACGGCTGTTGATGAATTCACCGGTGTTGTCCACCACCAAATTCGAGCAACTCACCAGCCTGGACGACAGCGACTACGCCAGCACGCGCATCGACCTGCATTATGACACTGACAGCACGCTGGAAGATGCCATTCAACGCATCAGCGATCAGGCCGTGGCCGCAGTCAACGATGGCACCGTGCTACTGGTACTGTCCGATCGCAACATCGCCTCCAACCGCGTGCCCGTGCATGCGCTGCTGGCCACCGGCGCGGTGCATCACCGGCTGATCCGTGAAGGCCTGCGCTGCGACGCCAACATCATCGTGGAGACCGGCACCGCCCGCGACCCGCATCACATGGCCGTACTCATCGGCTACGGCGCCACCGCCGTGTACCCATACCTGGCCTATGCCTGCATTCAGGACATGCAACACACCGGTGAGATCGCAGATGCCAGCTGTGCCGACCTGATGCATCAATATCGCCAAGGTATCAATAAGGGGCTGTTCAAGGTCACCTCGAAGATGGGTATATCCACTATTTCCAGTTATCGCGGCGCGCAGTTATTTGAATCCGTGGGTCTGCACCAGGACGTGGTTGAGCTGTGTTTCACCGGTACCACCAACCGTCTGCAAGGCACTCACTTTGAAGATCTCGATATTGATCAACGTGCGCTCAGTAAGCTGGCCTGGAACGAGCGCAAAGATATTGACCAGGGTGGCCTACTCAAGTTTGTGCATGGTGGCGAAGAACACGCCTACAATCCCGACGTAGTGCAGGCTCTGCAACGTGCGGTGAAAACCGGCGATCAAAGTGCCTATAACGAATACGCCACACTGGTGAACGAACGCCCAACCTTGGCCTTACGCGACCTTTTGAAATTGAGCACCGACGTCGACTCTATTTCCATCGACGACGTGGAGCCTATGTCAGAGATCGTCAAACGCTTCGACTCTGCGGCCATGTCATTAGGCGCGCTGTCACCCGAGGCACACGAAACATTGGCCCAGGCCATGAACCGCCTCGGCGCGCGCTCCAATTCCGGCGAAGGTGGCGAAGACCCCAAACGTTACGGCACCGACAAACGCTCCAAGATCAAGCAAGTGGCCTCGGGACGCTTTGGTGTTACCCCTGCGTATTTGCGCTCCGCCGAAGTGATGCAAATCAAGATCGCCCAGGGCGCCAAGCCCGGTGAAGGTGGCCAGCTGCCCGGACAAAAGGTTAACGAACTCATTGCCGAATTACGCTACTGCAAACCCGGCGTCGCACTGATTTCACCGCCGCCACATCACGACATCTATTCCATCGAAGATTTGTCACAGCTCATCTTCGATCTCAAGCAGGTCAATCCGGATGGCCTGGTATCGGTGAAACTGGTGGCCGAAGCCGGTGTCGGCACCATCGCTGCTGGCGTGGCAAAAGCCTATGCCGACCTGATTACTATTTCCGGTTTTGACGGTGGTACTGCCGCAAGTCCTCTGGCCTCGGTGAAATACGCCGGCAGTCCGTGGGAACTGGGACTCACCGAGACCCACCAAATCCTGCGCGCCAACGATTTGCGCGGCAAAATTCGTCTGCAAACTGACGGCGGCCTGAAAACCGGTCTGGACGTGGTAAAAGCCGCCATTCTCGGCGCCGAGAGTTTTGGCTTCGGCACCGGCCCCATGGTGGCCATGGGCTGCAAGTTCCTGCGCATCTGTCACCTGAACAATTGCGCCACCGGCGTGGCCACACAAAACAAGGTGTTGCGCTCAAAATATTTTATCGGCGAAGTGGAAATGGTGACCAACTACTTCCGTTTCATCACCGAAGAGGCTCGGCAGATTATGGCTAGCCTGGGTGTGCGCAGACTACAAGACCTGATTGGGCGCACTGATTTATTACACGCGATCGAAGGCAGCACAGCCAGGCAACAGCGTCTGGACCTGTCGCCCATTTTGTCTGATGGTGGCGTTGCTGCGGATAAACCTCAGTACTGTATGGCGCCGAAAAACGAACCCTTCGACAAAGGCGAGCTGGCCGAACAAATGGTGGCCGATGCATTGTCCGCCATCGAAAACAAAACCGGCGGCGAATTCAATTACGCAGTAAAAAATACCGACCGTTCCATCGGCGCACGCCTGTCCGGAGAAATCGCCGTGCGCCATAGCAACCTGGGCATGGAAGAAAACCCACTGCAACTGACACTCAACGGCTCTGCCGGACAAAGTTTCGGCGTGTGGAATGCGGGTGGCCTGCACATGAGGCTCGAAGGCGACGCCAACGATTATGTCGGCAAAGGCATGGCCGGTGGCAAGCTGGTGATTCACCCACCCAAGGACAGCACATTCAAATCCAATGAAACCACTATTATCGGCAATACCTGTTTGTACGGTGCAACCGGCGGAAAATTGTTTGCCGCAGGTTTAGCGGGTGAACGTTTCGGCGTGCGCAACTCCGGCGCACACACCGTGGTGGAAGGCATCGGTGACCACGGTTGCGAATACATGACCGGCGGCTTTGTTACCATCCTCGGCCCCACCGGCGTTAACTTTGGCGCAGGCATGACCGGCGGCTTCGCTTACGTACTGGATCAGGACAATCAGTTTGTGGACAACTACAATCACGAGCTCATTGAGATCCATCGCGTGAACACCGAAGACATGGATTCACACGCCAAACATCTGCGCGACACGATTCAGGAATTTGTCACCGAGACCGGCAGCGAATGGGGACAATACATCCTCGATAACTTCGCCGACATGATGGGCAAGTTCTGGCTAGTCAAACCAAGAGCCGCAGAAATGGCCAGCTTGATTAACGACCTGCAAAGCCGGGCGGCTTAACAACAGTAACGAGGGACGAGTGTCTAGGGGCTAGGAAAACCCCGTAATCTCAACCACTGATCACTCAATATAAACAAATAGTACGCAAAGCGAGCATACGGAAAAATATGAAAACCTTTCCCTCGCCCCTAGCAACTCGACACTAGATACTTAAAAGAAATGGCCAATAATTTTCAATTCGTTGATGTTCCGCGACACGACCCCGCGAAAAAACCCGCTACCGCACGTCGTCAGGAATTCGCCGAAATCTACGGTAGCTTTGATGCTGCTTCAGCTGCTGAACAGGCCGACCGTTGTCTCGCCTGCGGCAATCCCTATTGCGAATGGAAGTGCCCGGTACACAACTATATTCCCAACTGGTTAAAACTGGTGGCCGAAGGCAACTTGAAAGAGGCGGCCGAAATGTCGCATCGCACCAATTCCCTGCCGGAGATCTGCGGGCGCATCTGTCCGCAGGATCGTCTTTGCGAAGGAGCCTGCACACTCAATGATGATTTCGAGGCCGTGACCATCGGCGCTATCGAGAAATACATCAGCGACACCGCGTTTGCCCAAGGCTGGCGCCCGGACATGTCCGACGTTAAAGCTACTGGCAAACGGGTTGCCGTGATAGGTGCTGGCCCAGCCGGACTCGGTTGTGCAGATATTTTAGTGCGCAACGGCGTGACCCCCGTGGTGTTTGATCGCCATCCGGAAATCGGCGGCCTGCTCACCTTTGGCATTCCCGAATTCAAACTGGAAAAAAGCGTGGTGCAAAATCGTCGTTCGATCCTTGAAGAAATGGGCGTGGAGTTCAGACTCAACACCCAAATAGGCGACGTGCAAGGAAGCACCAGTGTCGCGGGAGGTAGGACGCCGGGAGCGACAAAGACTGTCCCGTTCCAAACCTTGCTCGATGAGTACGATGCCGTGTTCCTCGGCATGGGCACCTACACCTACATGCAGGCTGGCATTCCCGGTGAAGATCTGCCCGGTGTCACTCCCGCGTTGGATTATTTAATTGCCAACATCAACCATCGTCAAGACTGGGCCAAATCCGCTGACGAGTTCATCGACATGGCCGGCAAACGCGTCGTGGTCTTGGGCGGTGGTGACACCGCCATGGATTGCAATCGCACCTCGATTCGCCAAAACGCAAAAAGCGTGCAGTGCGCCTATCGTCGCGACGAAGCCAACATGCCCGGTTCCAAACGCGAAGTGACCAACGCCAAAGAAGAAGGTGTGGAATTCCTGTGGAATCGTCAACCTGTTGAAGTGGTGGGTGACGGCAAAGTAGAAGGCATCAAACTGGTCACCACCAAACTGGGCGAACCCGACGAGCGCGGACGCCGTCGCCCTGAAGTGGTGGAAGACTCGGAAGAAATTGTACCGGCCGATGCCGTAGTCATCGCCTTTGGGTTCCGACCCAGCCCGGCGGAGTGGTTCAGCGAATTCACCATCAGTACCGATGAACGTGGTCGCGTCGTTGCGCCGGCCGCCAGCAAATTTCAGTTCCAGACCAGCAATGCCAAAGTCTTTGCCGGCGGCGATATGGTGCGTGGTTCTGATTTGGTTGTTACCGCAGTATTTGAAGGTCGCCAGGCTGCCGAAGGCATACTCGACTTTTTGGAAGTATAAATATAGGGCTAGGCCAATCATACCTTTCCGTTATTCGCCCCTACACGGGAATAACGATAAACAGGCAGGGCAGTGCCAAGATTAAAAACATAAAAAATTAAACATACGTTTGATTGCGGATCTAGCAGCTTGCTGCAACAAAGGAATTTTCAGCCGCAGTCTATTTTTGAGGGAAGTACTATGTCAGCCGAATTAAAGAACGATCGTTTCCTACGTGCATTAAACCGCGAACCCGTGGACGTCACCCCCGTGTGGATGATGCGCCAGGCCGGACGTTACCTGCCCGAGTACCGCGCCACCCGTGAAAAGGCCGGCAGCTTTATGGACCTGTGCCGCAATGCTGAGCTGGCTTGCGAAGTTACCCTTCAGCCGTTGGAACGTTTCCCCATTGATGCCGCCATCCTGTTTTCTGACATCCTCACTATTCCGGATGCCATGGGCCTCGGCCTCAGCTTTAACACCGGTCACGGCCCCCAGTTTGACAAGCCAGTACGCACCGCGGCCGACGTAAAAAACCTGCCCATCCCCGATCCCGAAGGCGAACTGCAATATGTGATGAACGCCGTGCGCACCATTCGCAAAGAACTCGATGGCCGCGCCCCACTCATCGGCTTTTCCGGCAGCCCGTGGACGCTGGCCACTTACATGGTGGAAGGCGGCGGCACCAAGGAATTCGGCAAGGTCAAAGGCATGATGTTCAGCGAACCGGCACTCATGCACCAGTTGCTCGACAAACTGGCGCAGTCCGTTACCAGCTATCTCAATGGCCAGATCGCCGCCGGCGCGCAAACGGTAATGATCTTCGACACCTGGGGCGGCGTACTCACCCCGCGCGACTATGAGGAATTTTCTCTGCGCTACATGCAACAAATCGTTGATGGCCTGACCCGTGAAAACGACGGCCGCAAGGTCCCCGTCATTCTGTACACCAAAGGCGGTGGTCAGTGGCTAGATAAAATGGCCGCCACCGGCGCAGACTGCATCGGCGTGGACTGGACCACCGATCTCAACGACGCCCGCCGCATCACCGGTGACAAGATCGCGCTACAAGGCAACATGGATCCGTGCATCCTCTACTCCACACCGGAACGCATTCGTGAGGAAGTTGGCAACGTACTCACCAGCTACGGCAAGGGCGAAGGCCACGTGTTCAATCTGGGGCATGGCATTCACCCGGGGATTGATCCTGAGAATGTCAACGCGTTTATCAATGCGGTGCATGAGTTTAGCGCACCGTATCATCAGTAGGCTCCCGGCAAAGTGTCAGAGCCTGGACACACGGAGGGAGGCGACAGCCTCCCTTTTGTTTATCTGTTACAAATGAAATCGACAAGTGCGCTTTTGTTGGTTGATGACAGTTTTATACTGAGGCTGTGTGAAAACGTAAACCCCGATACACTAACGTAACAGCATCTACAGGAAGTGGATATGAAGCGTTTTATCGAAGGCGAAAATCGATCCCAAAGCACGTTATTCCCAGAATTGTTAGACGACTACATTGCTGAAGATAACCCCGTCAGAGTCATTGATGTCTTTGTTAATTCGCTCGGCCTTAGGTCTCTCGGCTTTAAACGTGTAGACCCCAGCATAACGGGGCGTCCTGGGTATCACCCTGCCACGATGCTAAAACTTTACATCTATGGCTACCTCAATCGCATTCAATCAAGCCGTCGCCTTGAAAAAGAAACACAGCGCAATGTCAAGGTCATGTGGCTAACGGAGCGTTTGTCGCCCGACTTTAAAACTATCGCCGATTTTCGTAAAGATAACAGCAAAGGCATCATCAATGTCTGCCGCGAATTTGTCGGCATCTGTCGTCAGTTAAACTTATTTACCCAAGCGATCATCGCCATTGATGGCAGTAAATTTAAAGCGGTTAACAGTGGTGACAAAAACTTCACGCCGGTGCGAATGAAACGACGCATGGAGCGTGGTGAAAAACACATCACCCGTTACCTTTCCGAACTTGAAGAGGCTGACCAGACTACACCACCAAGCAAAGACGACATGGAAGGGTTAAAGAAAAAGCTCAGCAAGATGCAGCGCGAAATGCAACGTCTGAAAATCATCGATAGCGATATGA
>CAZXZI010000076.1:10842-13196 GCA_964645165.1 uncultured Ectothiorhodospiraceae bacterium | reverse complement strand
ACAAGGTCTACCTCATCGATGAGGTGCACATGTTCTCCAACCACAGTTTCAACGCCCTGTTGAAAACGCTGGAAGAACCGCCGCCGCATGTGAAATTTCTGCTGGCCACCACCGATCCGCAAAAGCTGCCGGTGACCATCCTCTCGCGCTGCCTGCAATTCAACCTCAAACGGCTACCGGTAGAGCAGATCCGTGGCTACCTGGAACACGTTCTGGGCGAAGAAAAGATTACCTTTGAGGCCGCCGCTCTGGTGCTGATCTCCCGCGCCGCCGACGGCTCCATGCGCGACGCGCTGAGTCTGCTGGACCAGGCCATCGCCTACGGCAGCGGTGCCGTCAACGAAGTAGACGTGCGCGCCATGCTGGGCAGCATCGAACAAGACCACGTTATCGACCTGCTCAACCTGCTGGCCGCCAACGACGCCCCCGGCTTATTAGCGCGCATCAACGAACTGGCACAACTCAGTCCGGATTTTGCTGGCGTGCTGGCAGAGCTGATCTCCACTTTGCATCGCATCGCATTGGCGCAGACTGCACCCGATGCCATTGACGACGGACTGGGTGACCGCGAAGCCATCATCGCGCTCGGGAAAAAAATGTCCCCTGAAGATGTGCAGCTCTATTACCAGATTAGCCTCATCGGTCGACGTGATCTGCCACTAGCACCCGATGCCCGCGGCGGGTTTGAGATGGTGCTGCTGCGCATGCTGGCGTTTCGGCCAGCCAACGCCGGGGCACAACCAGCGACACCCGCTGCCCCAGCACAAGCGGTAGCCCGCCCCCGCCCAACACCTGCCGCAGCCGGTGTTGCAGAACCCTCGCCCGCTACTCGCCCTGTCGCCGCACCTGTTACCCAAGCAGCCCCCATTTCCAGCGATCCCGATGATTGGGAAAACAGGGTCACTGCGATGAATCTCTCCGGCATGTTGCAGCAACTGGCCGCCAACTGCGCGCTGACCCAACGCGACGGTAACCACTTTCAACTCAGCATGTCGCCTAACCACAAGTATCTACTCAATAAGAGTCGTGAAGACGGTTTGGCAAAAGCACTGGGGCAGCATTTAGGGCAGGACGTCACGATCAAAATCTCACTGGAAGGTGCAAGCGTTGCAACCCCGGCAGAGAAACAACAGGATCGTACTGATGCCCGGCAAAGTCAGGCAGAAAATACCATCGATAACGACCCCACTGTGCAGGCCATCGTCGACGCCTTTGGCGGGCAGGTGAAACCAGGCTCGGTGCAACCCACCGACCAGTAACGAGGGACGAGTTTCTAGGTGCGAGGAAAACACACCCAATACCAACGCTTTTCCTAGCCCCCCCCGCTCCTCGTTCCTAGTCACTCAACTCACCGGCTCGTGTATAATTCACGCAAATACGCAGCACATTAATCGAAGCAAATCAGGAGCAAAATGATGATCAAAGGTGGTCTCGGCAAAATGATGAAGCAGGCCCAGGAGATGCAGGCCAACATGCAAAAAGCGCAGGAAGAGCTGGCCAACATGGAGGTCACCGGCAAGGCCGGCGGCGACATGGTGTCGGTGGTGATGACCGGTCGACACGACGTAAAGCGCGTGAGCATCGATGACAGCCTGATGGGCGATGACAAAGAGATGCTGGAAGACTTGCTGGCTGCGGCGGTGAACGATGCAGTACGTCAGGTGGAAGCGACTTCCTCGGAAAAAATGGCCGGCATGACTGCGGGGTTGAATCTGCCCGGTGGCATGAAGCTGCCTTTCTAACAAGTCCATTCGCCATAATTCCCCGTGGACTTCAGCCCACTCATCAATCGTCTGATTGAAGACCTGCGTTGCCTGCCCGGCGTCGGCCCAAAATCGGCACAGCGCATGGCATTTCAATTGCTGGAACGCAACCGCGAAGGTGCTCAAAAACTGGCGCATTCGCTATTGGAGGCTATGGAAAAAGTCGGCCATTGCAGTCAGTGCCGCACCCTCAGCGAAACCGATATTTGTCCACTGTGTGCCAATGCCAGCCGCGAACAGCATCTGCTATGCGTAGTGGAATCCCCGGCGGACGTGCGCGCCATTGAACAGGCCACGCCGTATCGCGGCCGTTATTTTGTGCTCATGGGTCATCTCTCGCCGCTGGACGGTATCGGCCCTAATGAGATTGGGCTCGATCTGCTGGATGCTCGGCTTGCAGAAGGTGTGGTCAGTGAGCTGATACTCGCCACCAACCCCACTGTGGAAGGCGAGGCTACGGCTCACTACATCAACGAGATGGCTAAGGTGCATGGCGTCACCAGCTCGCGCATTGCCCACGGCGTGCCGTTGGGGGGCGAACTGGAATATGTCGATGGTGGGACTCTTTCACACGCCTTCTCTGGAAGGCGT
>CAZXZI010000076.1:0-10742 GCA_964645165.1 uncultured Ectothiorhodospiraceae bacterium | reverse complement strand
CAGCTGTAGGCACTTTCACACGCCTTCTCTGGAAGGCGTCAGCTGTAGGCACTTTCACACGCCTTCTCTGGAAGGCGTCAGCTGTAGGCACTTTTCACACACCTCCTCTGGAAGGCGTCAGCTGTAGGTACTTTTACATACCTTTTCAGGTAGGCGCTCGCTGTTATTTACACCACTTTTTTTTGCATTTTCACTGCCCTTCCCCGATTTCCCCACTAAAGATTCAGCTCCCACTGCCGCAATTTTAAGAGAATCTTCGCGGGTCTGCTCACACCACTACGCCAGAGCCGTTTCCGTGCGACACCGAGGAACGCATGTACGACAATCTTGAAAATGCCGGTCACGATGAACTGGTCACCAAGTACGCATCGCTGGTGAAGCGTATTGCCTACCATTTGAAGGCGCGCCTGCCTGCAACCGTGGTGGTGGATGATCTGTTGCAGGCGGGGATGATTGGTCTACTCGAGGCCTCGCGCAAGTATGACCCCAACCAGGGTGCCAGCTTTGAGACCTATGCCGGCATTCGCATTCGCGGCTCCATGCTCGACGAACTGCGCCGAAATGACTGGGCGCCCAAGTCTGTGCACCGCAAGGTTCGGGACATCACCCAAGCCATTCGCAGCATCGAGCATCGTGAAGGCCGCGATGCCCGTGACGAAGAAGTGATCGAATTACTGGGTATTTCCCGTGATGAATATTTTAAAACTCTGCAGGATGTCTCCAGCCATCGCGTGCTGAGCTGGGACGAGATCGGTATTGATGAAGATGCCTTTGGCAACAGCGTCAGCGATAATAAAGCCGGCGTCCACGACGAGCTGGAAAAACAGCATTTTCAGGCCAAGCTGTCGGAATCAATTTCTTCCCTGCCCGAGCGCGAAAAAATGATTGTCTCTCTGTATTACGAATCCGAACTCAACCTACGCGAAATCGGCTCAGTGATGAATGTCAGCGAATCGCGCATCAGCCAATTATTAAGCCAGGCACATATTCGACTGCGGGCTCGCATGCGCGACTGGATTGCGCAACAATAGAGTCCAAGCCAAAAAAAGATTCACCATGCACCCTTTTCTCATCGCCAAACGCAAACGACACAACGCCACCACGCTACACGAAGCAAACTTCAAAAAGCTCAGCCGTGTGGTGCCTGACTTGTGCGAATTGGAAACTACTATTACTGCACAAGGCACGCACGGAACTCAACTGTCGTTGCACGTGCTTGAAATCAGCAAGTACACCAAAACTTTTTCACTGCATCTGCAACGCTCGGGTGAGTACCCCTGGCTGCCAGGACTACAGATGAAAATTCGCAATTATTACGATGCAGGCGTCACCGAGGTACTGGCTTTTCAGCACAAGCATCGTCTCAACGCACGCTACAATTATCCAAATAGCGAGATGTTTCAACGCAACGAAAAATGGCAAACCAACCAATTTTTAGGCGAATGGCTGGATCATTGCCTGCGCACCGGTTGCATCTTCCACGCAGCAGCCGAGCCCATCGGTAGGTAACCACGAATAGCGCAGAACCCAGGTTGGCCGTTTATTAGTTATTTTTTAAGTTATTTTTGAACGAGTCTCCCTAACACCCGGTAAAATAAGCGAAAGCACTTTCCATCGTTAAAGTTTTCCAACACTATTGCCGATATCAAACTGACGGGCACACACCCATGAATATCACCATTTGTTATAACCAAGAGAACGCTTCATGAAAATCTTTTTTAAAATCATAACGTTAGTTATCGCTACTGGCCTATTTACGCAAGCCTTTGCTGCGGGTGATTACATTTGGGAAGAAAAATTCAAAACAGCCATGCCCAAAGCTGAACAAGGTGATACCAAGGCTCAATATGCCATTGGTGAAATGTATGAAAAAGGCAAAGGCACAGAAAAAAGCCCTGGAAAAGCCTTCAACTGGTACAGCAAAGCAGCCAAACAAGGCGATAAAAAAGCGGCCTATAAAGTTGGCCGAGCCTACTTGGATGGCAAGGGCGTCAGCAGAAATTATACAAAAGCGCACAGTTGGTTTAAGAAGTCAGCTGATAAACGATATGTCCGCGCCCAATATTATCTTGGCAACCTGTACGAAAATGGCAAAGGTGTATCAAAAGATTACAACGAAGCAGTGAAATGGTACAAACGAGCATTGGCTGGTGGTTATGGTAGCGCTTCCGAAGCTATCAAACGCATCGCCAAAGCACAGAAGTCTCCGCCGCCAGTGCGCCGCGCAGTCATCGCAAGAGCCTCTAAACCAAAACCCGCCCCGAAACGGAAGCCAAAACCCGCACCTAAAACCAAGACAACGAAAGACAAAGTGATGGCTGGCGGCTGGAAAAAACGTAACAAATCTGTCGAATATCTTCCTTCCTCACTCACTCAATGCAAAGTAAACGGTAGTCGGGTGGAATGTATATCCGCAGAGGTTTCACGCAACATTGGCATGGCTGATATTAGCTACAGCACCAAAGCTATCTTGTTTGGCTTTAAAGACAATGGATCATTTAAGATCTCATACCGCAACAATGTTTCAAAAATTAAAGTGACTGATCCTGAATTCGCAGAATCCGGCGGCAAGGTACCCGTCACTTTGGGTTGGCAAGATGCGGATCACAAGTTGTCCTGCAAGTTTGAAAATGACCGTTCGTTGCTCTGCACCAAAAATAAACTGCGGAAAATTAAGTTACGACGATAAATAAACTTACAAAGTGGAGATTCTACTTACTACTTTGTAGCAACGGATAGTTTTCTCATCGCCGAAATGAGTAGAACCTTAGAAGGAGAACTTATTCAGGCTTGACCGAGTCTTCTGGTATCAATACGTTCTCAAACACGAGTCCAGCAATGATGCTATCCAGACGTCCTTGCTCCCTGCAACAGACAAGTGCTGACTTATAGAGTCCGATTCTGGAAACTGAATTTGGGAGCAGTATCGATCATTAACGCCGTCTCCCTCCCACCCTGGGTGACCCAAAACCAATCTTCACTGGTCTACGATTGAAGTCTTTTCCATCCAGGCATGTAATAGCAGCATGGGTCTTGCGGCCTACCATTTCAGCAAATCCAAAGCCTTTGCACTGGCCCGAAAAACATCGGTCACCAGTTTGGTTGACGCACCACGCCAAATTCAGTCAACAGTGCCTGAAAATCTTCTTCACGAGTACTAGCGGGAAAATTACCAACAAACAGCTTTTTCATTTCAGCTTTCTTTTAGAGACGGTAACCGTTGAAAAAAAATAATACAAAAAAAAAGAACCCCGCTAAGACGGGGTTCTCTGTAACAATTAAGCGATGAGGAATAACTTAAGAAGCAGTTACATTGCTCGCCTGTAATCCCTTGGGACCGTTTTCCACTTCAAAAGTGACTGATTGACCTTCAGTGAGAGTTTTGAAACCACTGCCCTGAATTGCATTGAAATGAACAAATACGTCATCACCGCCATCATTCTGAGAAAGAAAACCAAAACCTTTCGATTCGTTAAACCACTTTACTGTACCTGTAGCCATAATTTTTACCTTAAATAAATTAAATAATGAGATTGTTGCGTACAGTGAATGAAACGAGGAAATAACTGGGGAAACACGAAGGGAACAACCAAAAAGCACCTATCACATAATCTGTAGCTGTGACGGATTGTAGGCCACTAATTCCAATATAGCGAGCATTACAATTAACATTATAGCAAATATTGGTGGAATTTTACCTTAAAGCACATTTCATGAAAAATGGGGGTGTCCCTCCTTAACAAACCCTTTATGCTACCAGGATGTGTTACCTTATTGCTCAGATTTTCTTGGCTTACGTTACGCATCCCAGCCTGGGCCTCTTCGTGGTTTTTAGTGATAAGAAGTCTACGAAGAGACGAACCTCTCCAGCACTGCTTCTCTCAATCGCATGAGAAAGCGCTAATCCTGATAGCCAAAAGGTAAGCTACAAATTCCATGCGCGCCTTACTTGGCGGTCTAGACCTAACGATTTTCAAGAGCCGACAATGCCAGAATGAACTGACTAAACAACATCAGCACTTTGGCAAAGCTCCCTATATTAGAAAACTAAATCACGTGAGACAAAACTAATGGACATGGCACACGAAGACGAATCGAGCGGATCAAGATTCATCATTGAACGCATTGAGAAAAGCGATCCTCCAAAGGATATGACGGGAGACTCTTGGTATCGATATACCGTTAGACAGAAGGGGAGAAAAATCTCTGGATTTAAGAGCGGAACTTTGGAAAGTGTCACTGAACATGTTGAGATGTTTACGGAAGGACTTAACGAGCGATCTGGCGGTGGCATCTCACCTAACGCGCGTTCTACTCGCGGCAAAAAATAAAGGGTTGGTTCTCCCCCGACTTCCCGGACGCCCTGAAAAGAGTGGATAAGCCACGATTGAAAGGTCTCTAGCAAATTGGGGGCGATTCAAAACGCACCTAATCTACTGTACCGGAGGGCTTCAAATCTGAACTATTGCAAAAGCACCAGCTACTTTGTTGCTTTTTTATAACCCAGCGCTCCAGAGTTATTTTAATACCGTTGTGACTTATTCAACGACTCCCTAAGCCTACACATCAAGAACTTGGAAAATTTGTTATTCAGGAAAAATAGCATAGTCCACAGATCATTCTAAGTTATTGAATAATCTCATATTTAACTCAACTTTACGCATTGCTTAAATATCCACTTTCACTATAAATGATAATTATGAAAGCAAGATCTCTCACACGTTCAAATCAGCATTTAAGAAACAAGACCACGGCTAGAAAATGTATGGTGCGTAGTATTGCCAGTTCCACCGCCATCGAGACAGGTAAACCTGTCAGTCAAATCGAAGCCAAACTTAATTACCGGCGTACTGCTGGGACTCGGGTAAAACTCGCCTGAACATCTCCTTCATCGGCTCGGAGTTATCCAGCCCCGATTGAATAGCAGCAAAGTAGTCATTCTTATTGCTGTCCATATACGTAAAATCTAATATCGGCTGTCCAGCCTGCAACGCCATAACAATAGCCAGTAATCGAGAAAGCCTTCCATACCGCGCCCAAACAAATCGATATTTCAATATGGGGTAAAAAACACAGCGGCATTGCACATGCTGAACAGGCCTCACCTTGAGCCGTAAACTTGTACTGAGTGTGCCACAGCTGTGCCAAAAGAGGAATTTTGGATTTTTAGCGATGAAGAAAAATGACGTAAGTCATTGATAATATGGCGGAGAGCGAGGGATTCGAACCCCCGGACGGTTACCCGTCAACGGTTTTCAAGACCGCCGCATTCGACCACTCTGCCAGCTCTCCAGAAATCAAATTGTATTCTCACCAAATTTCCGGGGCGTCCAAAATAAACCACGAAAACCAGGGGGTGAAAGCACCCTTGAAATGAGCTTTTACAGCCCCACATCAGGCAAGGCGGGCAATGATACTGAATCACCCAGGGCATTGCCAGTCGGTGGACTGGCTAGCCCATTTATAAGTGGAACTTATGATTTAGTTCAGGTCTAATTGGCTGAACATATTTACAATCCTTGGAGGTTTACCCTTGATGAACCCAAATTATTCCGTTGCTGCCCACGCCTCATCGTCGGCGTTGTCTACCAACAAACTGATTCGTAACACGTATACGCTGCTATCAATGACGCTGCTCTTCAGCGCGCTGATGGCGGCGGTGGGCGTGTTTATGCATGTTTCACAGGGCATGGCCCTGGTGGCCGATTTTGCCGCCCTCGCCTTGTTGTGGTTTGTGCTGCCACGAACAGCAAATTCGGCGATGGGTATTCCGGTGATCTTTGCTTTTACCGGTCTGCTGGGGCTTGGTTTAGGCCCGATCCTGAGTTTCTATCTTGCGGTTAATCCTAGCATTGTGATGACGGCGCTTGGCGGTACCGGGGCAATCTTCCTCGGTCTGTCTGCCTATGCGATGACGACCCGTAAGGATTTCAGCTTCCTCGCTGGTTTCCTGATGGTGGGCATGTTTGTGGTCATCGGTGCGGCCCTACTGAACATCTTCTTCGCGATTCCCGCCCTGTTTCTGGCGGTCAATGTCGCGGTGATTATGATCATGAGTGGTTTCATTTTGTTCCAGACCTCGTCTCTTATCCATGGCGGTGAAACCAATTACATCATGGCAACCGCAGGTCTGTTCCTGTCGATTCTCAACCTGTTTACGGCACTACTGCAGCTACTTGGCGCATTCAGTGGCGATGATTAAACCGGTGCGATGTTAGATTTAAAAGCCCCGGTGAACCGGGGCTTTTTTTTGAATAGCCATTTTAACGCAACGGCTTTTACAATAAAGCTTTTACACTAAACTAGTGTACAGAATCGAAGAGGCACATTATGGATTGGTTGAAGATAGGCTCAGCACTTTTTCTTGTGGCGATGCTGGTTTTTTTATTCCCCGGCATGCGTCGGGCAATGAAAACCGCACCAAAGGGCAGTAGCAAACAATGGATGAACTACCTGATGATTCTCATCGTAGTGGGGCTGTTTGTCGTCTTTTTAATTCAAATGGTTTAAAGCGCGAGTCAGGCATTCTTCTCTTTACTCACTTTAAGTGAAAACACATCGCGCACCACCGGCTGAAAGCGCTCCACTAGTTCCGGCGCTTCGATATCCATCACTTGCTCCAGCACCCATTTGTCGTCGCTGACGGACATGATGTCCGATACATTTGTTGCCAAGTAACGTAAAAAATCGTAACCCGGTTGACCATCCTCAAAACTACACTCCGCGTAATTGGCCAGCCGCTCGTTGAGCTTGTCGATAAACACAAACTGATAGTCACCGGGTCCCAACAGATCTACTTGATTACTCGCAATGGTAATCGCGATTTCTTTCGCGATACCGTTAATCAACGACGCACGTTCATCTTCGTCCAGCTTGCCGTAAATCATCCGGTCGGTGATATGCAGCATAAAAATACAGAACTCGGCAATCACATCAATGGCCTGTGTATCCTCACGAAAACGAAAATCTTCCTTTTCCATGCGTGTGAAAGCCTCTTTCGCCAGCTTCCAGATATTAATGGCTGCCACACTGCACAAATTCTCTTGTGTCTTGGCAAGCCGTGAACCTTCACGATTGCGCTCGGAGCGTTTGGAACGGTGCCAACGAGTCTTAAGGCGAACAGCCATGGTTTTCTCCCATTAAACTTTGCATGCATATTGTAATTCTGACGACATTTTTTAGATAGCAGGCGCACCACTTTAATTGCCTATTTAATCTGCATATACAGGTGTTTTATTGTTATACAAAACCCTAACATTTACTGGTTTTCAGCGTCCCATTGACTCGATAGACTGTAGTTGAGGTCACCCATGCTCGACTTGAAAACACTCACGGCAACCGTGCAAAAAAACTGCCACATCTCTGATGCGCAATACGCAGGGCAGTACACGCTGTGCATTTATCTGTTGAAAATGCGTGAATATTATCGCTGGGAGAATACCATCCCCCAGTCACATGCCTTACCCAAAGAGGCCATCGGCAACTGGCTCACCGAGCGAGAAAATTATTGGGACGCACTCACCACCCTGCCATTTTCGCCACTCATGATCGGCGAGCATGAGTTCGGGCCCTTCGATTCCAAGGCAATAAATGCATTACTTAATCCACTGGGATACGTTTACAGTGGCGGTATCGGCGTATTCCAAAAACCCTATTTTTTCCTCGGCAAGCTGGAACAAAAAACGGTGCACGGTGACATCACTTTATTGGTCTCCGCCAAGGAATACGCTCGAGATCTGGTCGCCCCTCCCGCCATGCTACTGGGCGACACGGTGTTCATTCGCAAGGAATGCCTGCGCAGGATGATTTGGGAACGTATTGAAGAATGGCGTCTAAAAAAACAACCTGACACCCCCATGGCACGAGCCCTGGCCTGTTATTCCTCGCCACTGCCGACAGATGATCATGGCCTGGAAACCTTACTCGACCAGATGACCGACATCGAGCGGGATGCGGTGTTGCTGCACGAAATCGGCGAAGCGCAGGCACAGCCCTTGCTGGGCGTAGAATGGGAAAACCTGCTTGCCGCATTACCACCGCGCTCCATTGCCGCACTCATTGTACGCGCGGTGCGCGACCATCTGGCCGACAGCCTGAGCACACTCCCCGCACTGATAAAATCACAAAACCACGCATCTCTGCATTTTTATTTCGCTAACCTCAATGGCCTGCGCCGCGAGCTTTATCCCGAAGCCTTACAAGCCTACCAGTCGTGGGTGGACTCTGGTAATCTCGCCCCCCTCGAGCAACTCTGCCAACAGGCACCGCAGCGCTGGCAGGCATTCGCACAACGCATTCTCGATCTTTATTTCGCACAAGCCGATAATGAAACCCTGGCCACCGCCATTGAACAACTCGGCGACGTTAAACCGTAACTCAAACAACCCAAGCCGTACCGGAGCACATTTATGAACGACACCGATTTTGATTTACAAAGTGGCATCGCTGCATTTGAAGCCAAAGACTTTACCAGCGCCCTGCGCCTGCTTTCGCCGTTGGCCGATAGCGGCATCGCCGAGGCGCAATATCGCCTGGGCATGATGTTTCAAAACGGACTGGGGCGGGTCAAAAACAATGAAGCCGGGATTAAATGGATGCGCGCAGCGGCAGATCAAAACCACGCCTACGCACAACACGGGTTAGGCGTAATGTACCTTTATGGTGAAGGCGTGGAAAAAGATGAAAGTGCCGCACTGGAATGGTTTCGGCGCGCCGCCGATCAAGGTCTGTCCGGCGCCCAAATGACCCTAGGCATGATGTACGAAAATGGCCAAGGCGTCGAAAAGGATGAGGTTGAAGCACGCCGCTGGTACAACCTAGCGGACGAGAACAGTTAACTACAACTCTTAACGCAAGCGCAAAGAATGTAGACAAAAAAAACGGGCTCTCGTGGAAAGTGCCCGTTTTTTGTCTGCAACGTTAAGCAATGGTCAGGTTATTTACCTTCCCACGCCGAAAAATTGCCGACATTCTTTTCTTCGCCATCCGTGTAACCCGCTTCGTAGGCATCATTCACACGTTGCTCTTCTACCTTGGGGTTTTGCAAATAGCCACTTGCCCAACCAACGATATACTCACGAGAAACACTGGCTTTCTCCATTTTATCAATGGCGGCGTAATAATCTTCGTTCATCGTTTCTTTCTCCCAGTTGAGCAGTTTCAGTATTACATTAAATTAGATTATGCTTATAATACCTAAGTAGACACATATTGCAATTTGTCTTTTTTAACACAGTTACGCCGCAACAGGAAAATTTGTCCTCGCACAAGACACGGTTTGACCCGCCCTGGCCAGCGCAGCATACTCGCCGCGATCCAGCGTAACTCCTAATGTAACTATAGTAGCGATAGTCTAGCCAGAAAATGAAGCCACCGCAGAACACCCAAGTAAAACCGTATGAAATCAATGAGGTAAAGCCTAATAGCTTTATTTTTGAGATCAATAATGCCCTCACCCCGGACATCTGCCAGACCATTATCCAGCGTTTTGAGGCTAATCCCGAGCAACAATATCAGGGCAGGGTCGGCCAACAGGCCACCCAAGACCAGAACGTGAAACGCACCACGGATCTCGCCGCCAGTGCGAATGAGGGCTGGAAGGATATCGATCAAATCCTGCACCGCTCCCTGGGGCTTGCTCTGCGTGAATTCCGCCAGCGTTACCCGTTTTTTCAGGGGCCCTTCAAGGATATCGGTTACAACATCCAGCGTTACCAGCCCGGCGAGTATTATCACTGGCACATCGACGGCGGCAGCCACCAGTTTGCCGATCGCCAGCTGGTGGCGCTCTGGTATCTGAATGACGTGGAATCCCCCGGTGGTGAAACCGAGTTCCTATTACAGGACGTCAAAATCACTCCCCGCGAGGGCAAGTTGGTGCTATTCCCGCCCTTTTGGACTCACGAACACCGTGCCGCTACGGTGAATCAAGGCGTAAAATACATCGCCACCACCTGGCTCGTCTTTGCCTAACGCTGTTTTTTCTGGAGCCCTCTCATGCTGCTGCACCTCAAAAATATCCTCGACACTGCCAAGCTGGACAACATCACCGAAATGCTCGGCAAGGTGCCATTTATCGATGGCAAACACAGCGCTGGCATGGCCGCCGAGCAGGTAAAAAACAACGAGGAGATGCAGCAGGGCACCCAGCAGGCGCAATACCTCGACCAGCTGGTAATGGGCAGCCTGGCGGAAAATGCCGACTTTCGTAGTGCCGCCCTGCCATTTCGTGTCGCCCAGCCGGTGTTTGCCCGCTACACCCCTGGCATGCGCTACGGCAACCACGTGGACGACCCCATCATGGGCGGCGGCATGGAGAAATTCCGCACCGATGTGGCAGTTACTGTGTTTCTCAACGCGCCGGAAGACTACGACGGCGGTGAACTGATGATTCAATCACCCTTCGGTGAACAACGTGTCAAATATGCCGCCGGTGACGCGGTGATCTATCCCGCCAACAGCATCCACCGGGTGGATGAGGTGAGCCGCGGTGAACGCCTCGTCGCTGTTGCCTGGATTCAAAGCATGGTACGCGATGCCAGCAAACGTGAACTGCTGTTTGAACTGGATCAGGCACGCAGCGCGCTATGGCAGCAAAATTCTGAAGACCCTACCACTCAAAAGGTCGATCGTTCCTACGTCAATCTCGTCCGTCGCTGGAGCGAGGTCTAGCCCTCTCATTTTACCCACGCAAAACAAGGCATCCCACCTTGAAAACCCGCGTCAGCGCTAAAGAGTTACCT
>CAZXZI010000075.1:0-13480 GCA_964645165.1 uncultured Ectothiorhodospiraceae bacterium | reverse complement strand
GCAGCTCGAGAGAGCTCTGCCAGCAATCGAAGGCTTACAAAACGTTACCATTATCATTAAAAAGACAATTGCTGAACCGGCGGAACCCACCTCAGTTCGTAAACAGATCTATAGCTTCCTGGGAGTGACGCCAGATACCATCCCATTCCCAAATGGTGAACTGTTCTGGCCTCTACTCGCCGACCCAAAGCAGCCACAGTTTTTCATCAGTAATCGTAACTATGAAACTCCAACTGATAAAGCCACCATTGGTGCTGTTGGTTTTGGGGAGAGCTTTGGCTTCTTTCGTCGCGCCGGTAAAGTGGTCGGCGATGGCTTGCAACTCAACATTGCGGGAGGATTGTTTGCGCAGTTCAATCTTGATACGCCATCAAGTGACTTGATCAATACTGATTATGTTATTGGCTTACCACTTTCTTACCGGCATGGTCTGTGGTCATCACGGCTGCGTATCTACCATCAAAGTTCGCATTTAGGCGATGAATTTCTACTCGCCGTTCAACCTGACCGTATAAACCTCAGTTATGAATCCGTAGAAATGCTGTTTTCTTATGATCTGCAACGATGGCGCGGTTATTTTGGTGGTGAATACATTTTTCACCGAAATCCCGCCGACCTGAAACCTAAAGGTCTCCACGCGGGCCTGGAATACCGGCGCTTACAACCAATATTGAGTAATGGCCGTTTAGTGGCGGGGCTAGACGTTAAGAGCTGGGAACAACACAATTGGTCAGCTGACACCAGCTTAAAAGTTGGCCTGGAGTTCGGCGCAATGAAACACGGTCAGCGCCGCTTGCGTCTAATGGCAGAAATCTACGATGGCCACTCTCCACATGGTCAGTTCTACGAAACGGAAATTTCATACTACGGGCTCGGAGTTTACCTGGGCTTTTAATCAGTAAAAATGTGATGCAACAACCTAGAAGTTGTTCAGCCCATCAACCAACCGTACAACTTCTGTTGACCTCACCCACTCCTTAGTTGTCTCATTTATTCCAATGATCCTTTGCCGTGCTGGAGCCATAATTTTTTCGTAGTGAGAAATAATTCATATCCCCAAGAAGAACTTAAAAACGGCAAAAGCGAAAACAATAATTTTCTCCTCTTAACCTTGATCTTGCTCCGTTCTCTAGCACTACCCCTGATAATTCCCTGTTAAATTTATGGACCCAATAGTTAAGAACGAGTAATTACCGATAAATTTCAGCAGATTAGCGCAGCATTTCTCCAAACTGACCCTGAACAATGAGAATTTTCCCTGTATTGCCCTGTTTTTCAGGGAATTTTCTGGGGACGGGTTCGCTGCAGACTTCAACCACCGCCATACCCAAAACAATGCCCCGCTTGTCGGGGTATTGTTTTGGGTATGGCGGAGAGAGGGATGAGCCTTTTACATCTCAGCAACGAGGACTTTGCTTGAAAGAAGCCCATCTCACTGCTTTATAAAGCTGAATGGAATCTGCAGCAGCCTCGCAGAAAACGCTTACTGACTGACTCCAAGAATTTCATCATCAAGCCATTGTTTTAGCTGTATCACTTCCTGCTCTAAAAATGGCTTATCGCCGAAGGCGTTGGCGACGGTAGCGATTCCCTGGCCACGTGCCAACAAATGCATCGCAATTTTCTCGGCTTCATTTTTGACCCCCAGCAGCCTGAGCTGAGTGATGATCCAATCCCGGAAAACGGTGAACATTTTGTTGGCATCACTGAGCATGGAATGATCATATTTGGCAAGCTCTGTACACAAACTACCAATGGGACAACCATGCGTCGCGATTTTTTTCTGATCACGCAATAGCACGTCGATATAATAGTGAAGGCGCATTTCGGGCTCGACCAGTTTTTCATCCCACTCATTGAGCATCACTTTTATATTGGCAAGACGGGTGCTGATAACGGCATTCAAAATTTCATCTTTACTTTTAAAATGGTAATAAAAATTACCCCGCGATATCCCAACGGACGCTGCAATGTCGCTGAATGAAGTGCTCTCATACCCTTGCTGATAAAAGAGCTGATCTGCAGCGGTGACAATCCTCTGCCTTATCACTTCACCTTTACTGGCCATGAAAGACACTCATAAAAATACCAAGAATCACTGCGAATGGTATGAACCAAAAAAATATATTGCGCTATCGACTGTCATTCACATTTCCGATATTGGCTGACTTAGCAGCCGCGTTGAAGAAAGGATAATCGGTATAGCCTTCTTCTGCTCCACCATAAAAAGTATCGGGATTTGCATCATTCTGCGCAAGGTTTTGCTGGTAACGGAGAACCAAATCAGGATTAGCCAAAAAGGGAACGCCGAAGGCAATAACATCACTATCACCATTACCGATAGACTTTTCTGCACGCGCCTTATCATAACCATTGTTTGCCATGTACAAGCCACTGTAACTATCACGTAGTGCACGATAATCAATCTTTACCGTCTTGGTCATCATGTCGCCTTCCAACATATGAATGTACGCGAGGTCGCGCGTATTCAGCTCAGTTACAAAATATTGGAAGTGAGCAAAAGGGTCACTGTCAGACATTGAGTTGAAACTATTTTCAGGTGAAAACCGGATGCCGACCCGGTTGCTTGGCCACACGGACAACACGGCCTCTAACACTTCATTCAATAGGCGCATGCGATTCTCTACACTGCCGCCGTATTGATCTGTGCGTTGGTTTGAACCGTCGCGTAAAAACTGGTCGATCAAATAGCCATTGGCGGCATGAATCTCGACGCCATCAAAACCCGCTTGTTTTGCCATTTCTGCGGCATGTTTGTATTGGGCAACAATATCGATGATGTCATCAGCCCCCAATGCGCGCGGAGTCACAAAAGGTTTCATCCCTTCAAAGGTAATGGCTTCACCCTCAGGCTTAATGGCCGAAGGTGCAACGGGTGTTTGCTTGTCTGGCAATAAATCGGGATGCGAAATTCGTCCACAAAACCACAGCTGAACAAAGATTTTCCCGCCCTCTGCATGAACGGCATCAATCACTTTCTGCCACCCCGCCACTTGCGCATCGCTGTAAATCCCCGGTGTGCCCGGATAACCCACACCTTCCGCCGAAATCTGAGTGGCCTCAGTGATAATCAAACCCGCCGTCGCTCGCTGCTGATAATAGGTGACGTTCAAATCATGGGGTGCATTGTCTTGGTTGGCACGATTACGAGTCAGCGGCGCCATCACCATGCGGTTAGCCAGTTTCATATCGCCCAGCGTTAGGGGGGAAAACAAATCAGTATTCATTGAATATCTCCATGTTCTTGTCCGTTTTAGAAATGGCCTGTTGCGCTAAAGTTGCTCATTGCGAAAATAGGACAGTCATCCTATTTCTGCGACTAAAATAATACGACAGACCTATTTTGTCAAGCGTTGAAGCGGACACTAGATCACAGTCGCATCTTCTCTTTACGCTCGTCGACAGAGTGAACCCCAACGATGTGCAACCCTGCTGCCTTTCCCTCCAAAAACCAGTACCCTGCGTGCATGAAAAACCGCTCCACCCAAGAACTGCTGGCGCTTGATCGTCGCCACGTCTGGCATCCCTACAGTGCGATGGGTGCAGACCAACCTCTTTATCCCGTGATTTCCGCCAAAGGTGTGCGACTAACGCTGGCCGATGGACGTGAGCTGATCGATGGCATGTCCTCGTGGTGGTGCGCCATTCACGGTTACAACCACCCGGCAATGAACCGCGCCCTGCAGGCTCAAATGGACGACATGTCCCACGTGATGTTCGGCGGACTCACCCACCCACCGGCCGTTGAACTGGCACAGCAGCTGGTGGCGCTGACACCCGAGCCCCTGCAAACCGTATTTTTTTCCGACTCCGGTTCAGTGTCGGTGGAAGTCGCCATGAAAATGGCCATTCAATATTGGCACGCCAAAGGCCAGCCGCATAAACAGAGATTCGCTACCCTACGCAACGGTTATCACGGCGACACTTTGGGTGCCATGTCGGTGTGTGACCCGGTAACCGGCATGCACTCGTTGTTCAGCGAGACGCTCACCCCACAGTTTTTTGTGGATGCACCGCAATGCAAGTTCGGCGAACCTTGCTCCGACGAGCACATCGCCTCGCTGAAACAAACACTGGAAGCGGATCACACGCAAATCGCTGCGCTGATTTTAGAGCCCATCGTGCAGGGTGCCGGTGGCATGCGCTTTTATTCTGCGGACTATCTCAAACAGGCACGTGCGTTATGTGATGAATATGGTGTGCTGCTCATCGCCGACGAAATCGCCACCGGCTTTGGCCGCAGCGGCAAACTGTTCGCCTGCGAGCACGCCGACATCAGCCCCGACATTATGTGTGTGGGCAAGGCGCTCACCGGCGGTTATCTCACCCTGGCCGCCACCCTTTGCACAAACGACATTTCTGAAACCATCAGTAGCGGCGACCCCGGCGTATTTATGCATGGCCCCACCTTTATGGCCAATCCTCTGGCTTGCGCTGCTGCGCTGGCCAGCCTGCGCCTGCTGCAAGCATCAAACTGGCAAGCACAGGTACAGCACATCGAACAGGGGCTGCGCGAGGGGCTGGCTGCTTGTCTCGCGCTACCGCGAGTGGCCGATGTGCGAGTGATGGGCGCCATCGGCGTGGTGGAAATGCATGAGCCTGTGAACATGCGGAACATTCAACCACGCTTCGTGGACGCCGGCGTGTGGCTGCGGCCGTTTGGAAAATTAATCTACTTGATGCCGCCTTTCATTACCGACAAACACGATCTCGCCACGCTGACCCAAGCCATTACCGATATCACAGTCAACAACTAAACACCTCAATTTCCTACATTGACCGCTGACAGCTTTCACCATTTTTAAAAAACCGCTGAAAAACCAAATTTGCCCTGCGCAAATAAAAATACGAACTACAATTAGTCGACAAATAAACCGTAGGCTCGATGAACTTGCCATGCTTTTCCCTGACAACAGCCAAACCCCTTTATTTGCAACCCATATATAGGTCGCAACATCAGGCATATCACTGACAAGGAAAGCACACGATGAAAATAGCCCAAATATCTCCCCTCACTGAAAGCGTACCCCCCCAACAATACGGCGGCATCGAACGAATCGTTTCTTATCTGACAGAAGAACTCGTGGCACAGGGTCACGACGTCACATTATTCGCCAGCGGCGACTCAGTCACTTCAGCCAAAACATATTCACCCTGCCAACGATCCCTGCGAATGGAAGGTTGCCAGGAACCACAAGCTCATCACCTCGTGATGTTTGAAGAGCTTTATCGACGTTCGGCAAACTTCGACATCATCCATTTTCATACGGGCTACCAACACTTCCCCATGGGACGCCGCTTAACCGTACCGCATATCACCACCCACCATGGCCGTTTGGATATTCCTGAGATGGAACTGCTCAATCGCGAATTTCAAGACATACCCGTAGTGTCCATTTCCGATTCGCAACGCAAACCGCTGCCCTATGCTAATTGGCAGGGCACCGCCTACAACGGCTTGCCACTGAACCTCTATCAATTTCACGCCATCCCAGACGACTACCTCGCCTTTTTAGGCCGCATCTCACCGGAAAAAGGGATCGAGCAAGCCATCACCATTGCCCGACGTACCGGGCGAAAATTAAAAATTGCCGCCAAAGTAGACCCCGTAGACGAAACATACTTTGCAGAGATCATTCGTCCCCTGTTGAAACTTCCCAACATTGAATTTATCGGCGAAATAAACGATACCGAAAAACAGGCCTTTCTCGGCAATGCCGCTGCCTTGCTGTTCCCCATCAATTGGCCAGAACCGTTTGGTCTGGTGATGATCGAAGCCATGGCCTGCGGCACGCCGGTTATTGCCTTCGAACGTGGTGCCGTGCCCGAAGTGATGCAGCATGGCAAGACTGGATTCATTGTTAAACACCTGCATGAAGCCATTAATGCCGTGGGCAAACTTCCAATGATTGACCGACGACAATGCCGACAGGTTTTTGAACAAAATTTTACGGCAACGCGCATGACGCAATCCTACCTGCGACTTTATGAACAACAGATTTCGCAAAATTCGCAGCATGAAATGCTACACAACAAAGGCTTTCCCGAAGAACAAAACCCGCGTTTCGAAAATTACCCAACACCACAATTAGCAAGTTAACGACAGCCACCATCGACACAACATGAACAACCAGTCTATGGGCAAAGAGGATGTCATTCAGATCGGCAAACACTCGTATGTGCCCGCCACCTCGTCACGTCTAGACGACCGTACTCGTGTTCTCAAACACGGCAATAGTTTTGCCGTGTTTGATCGCTTTGGTGACATTCACGCTCTCGGTCACAGTGAGCAGGGCATTTATCACGAAGATACGCGTTTTTTATCACAACTGGATTTGCGACTGGCCGATGGTCGTCGCCCAGTGCTGCTGAACTCCACCCTCAAACAAGACAACAGTCTACTCACTGTGGACTTAACAATTCCAGAGATTATCGAAAATAATAAAACTGTGGTGCGTATAGATACTGTGCATGTATTTCGCGCCAAATTAATTTATCAAGATACCTGCTACGAACATCTGCGCCTGTGCAACTACGGGGGAACCACCGTTAACATCCCCTTCATCCTGGCATTTGACGCTGACTTTGCCGACATTTTTGAAGTCCGAGGTAACAAGCGGCAAGCACGCGGTCATTGCCTGCCCGTGGATGTGCAGGAACAAACCATTACGCTTGGGTACACCGGCCTGGATGACATAACACGCCGCACCCATATCAAACTCGATAACGCTAACGCCAGTATCAACAACAACAACGCCCACTTTGAAGTCTCACTCGAACCCGGTGAAGACAAAGACATTTATTTCAGCATTCAATGTGATGCCAATCAGAATAAAAAAACCACCACTCACTACCTTGATGCCTTGCAGAAAATTTCCGACGAGTTAAAAACTGCCCGCAAAAATCATTGCGCCATTCACACCTCTAACGAGCAGCTCAATGATTGGCTCAATCGTTCTGAAGTGGATCTTAATCTACTTATCAGCGACACCCCATACGGCCCCTATCCCTTTGCCGGGGTACCTTGGTTCAGTACGCCCTTTGGACGTGATGGTCTGATTACCGCCTTGCACACATTGTGGATCAACCCTGCAATTTCGCGTGGCGTACTGGCCTATCTCGCCGCCAACCAGGCGACGGAAATAGACCCCTTGAGCGAAGCCGAACCGGGGAAAATCCTCCATGAAACCCGCGGCGGTGAAATGTCCAAACTTGGCGAAGTCCCCTTTGCCAAATACTATGGAACCATTGATGCCACTCCCTTATTTATCATGCTTGCGGCTGCTTACTACCAGCATACTGGTGACCGCACCTTCATCGAATCCATTTGGAAAAACATTGAAGCCGCACTGGATTGGATTGATAATTATGGCGACAAAGACAAGGACGGATTCATTGAATACGCCAGTCAAAATTCTAAGGGCTTATCACAACAAGGCTGGAAAGACTCCGACGATTCGGTATTCCACTCCAACGGCGATGCTGCCACCGGCGCTATAGCGCTCTGCGAAGTGCAGGCCTACGTTTACGACGCCTGGTGTGGTGCCGCAAAGCTCTATCTCATGTTAGGCCAGGACAATAAAGCCAAAGCCCTCGATGAAAAATCAAGCGCGCTTAAAAAACGATTCAATCACGCCTTTTGGTGTGAAGAACTCGGCACTTATGCACTCGCGTTAGATGGCGACAAACGTCCCTGCTGGGTACGATCTTCCAATGCCGGACATGTATTATTCAGCGGCATAGCCACACGACGGCATGCCCGGCGTGTGGTAGAAACCTTAATGGATGACGCCAGTTATTCCGGCTGGGGAGTCCGCACTATTGCGACTAGCGAAAAACGCTACAACCCCATGTCGTATCACAACGGTGCAGTTTGGCCGCACGACAACGCGATGATCGCTCTGGGCTTTGCCCGATACGGCTACCGTGAAGCAGCGGGGGAAATTTTCACCGGTCTGTTTGAAGCCAGTTTGTTTTTAGACCTGCAACGCATGCCTGAACTATTTTGTGGTTTCCTCAAACGTAAAGGTGAAGGCCCAACCCTTTATCCGCTCGCCTGCGCACCACAGGCGTGGTCTAGTAGCGTCGCCTTTGCACTGATACAGGCCTGTCTGGGAATAGAAATCAGCAACACTCCCCAACCAGAAATTATTTTCTGCAATCCCCATCTTCCACCCTGGATCAATACTCTGAAAATCAAAAACCTTGCTGTGGGAAATTCCTCTGCCGACATCCTGATACAACGTTACGATAATGATGTTGGCGTAAATGTTTTACACCGGGAAGGTAATGTGAAAGTGACGGTCATCAAATAGAACACACGACAAACCCCCTCAGCTAAGCAATCGACGTAAACCCAAACGCACATCTTCTAAAATCCGATAGCTTGTAGGTATCAACAACAGACTTAAAAAAGTCGCATACAAAATACCAAAACCCAGCGACACCGCCATGGGAATCAAAAACTGCGCCTGGGTACTTTTTTCCAACAGCATCGGCGTGAGTCCAGCAAAGGTAGTGAGCGAGGTGAGCAGGATGGGTCGGAAACGTGAACCACCCGCCGTGCGCAATGCTTCATCCAGATGCATACCTTCGCGGCGCTTGCGGTTAATCCAGTCCACTAATACCAGACTGTCATTTACCACCACCCCGGCCAACGCCAGCATACCCATTAAACTCATGATGCTGAGATTAAGCCCCATCACCATGTGCCCCAGTAGCGCGCCAACAATGGAAAAAGGAATCACCATCAACACCAAAATGGGCTGTACGTATGAACGAAAAGGAATCGCTAACAGGGAATAGATAGCAAGCAAGGTGAAAATCGAACCGGAAATCAGGCTGCCAAAAGTATCACCCTGTTCACGTTGTTCGCCTTCGAGGCTGTAGCTCACGCCCGGATATTTTTTCAGCAGCTCATCCATAAACCCTCGCAAATCACGCGCGATGGTGCGGGCGTCGGTGGTCTTTTTATCCAGGTCGGCAGTCACGCTCACTACCCGCTGTCGGTCGATGCGCCGGATACTGGAAAAACCGTGGCCCATGTTCACTTCTGCCACGTTACCAAACGGCACCTGCGTACCGTCGGCGCTACGAATGCGCATGGTGTCGAGGCTGTTCAGGTCGCGACGTTCAGCTTCGGGGTACCGCACCATAACCCGCACATCATCACGACCACGTTGAATGCGTTGCGCCTCGTCACCAAAAAAGGCCTGGCGTACCTGTCGACCCAGTTCTGTGGTGGACAGCCCCAACAACTCTGCCTCGGGACGCACGCGGAGTTTGATCTCCGGCTTGCCATCCTCGAAGCTGTCGCGGATATCAAACACACCTGGATACTGGTGAAGTTGTTCGCGTACCGCGCTGGCGATTTCAGACAACACCTTAAAGTCGCGGCCACTGAGCTGCACATCAACCGGATCACCGCCGCGACCAATCTCGGCACGGTAAGTTAATTCCTTCGCGCCGGGAATCTCGCCGATGGCGCGACGCCAGGCACGCACCAGTTTGCGCGTCGATACTTCCACCTTGCGTTCCTCGGGCGGCACCAGAGCCAGACTCACCTGTCCCACCTCGGAGCTACCGCCACCCGCGGGTGGGCCGCCACCGCCGCCCGCCCAACCGGTGTTGATCATGATATTGCTGATCACGGAGTTTCCATCCTCATCGATAAACCGCGCTTGCAGTTTTTCGGCTTCTTTTGCCATCTTCGCTAAATGCTGCGCGGTGACTTCTGCCGGCGTGCCGGACTGCATGGTCAACGTAGCGCGCGCAGTTTCGCTTTCCACCCGCGGAAAAAAAGTAAAGGCATAACGACCACTGGCGGCGAAACTCACCACAATAAAAGAGATGGCAATAAAAATAGCTAAGGTTAAGTAGCGTTGCTTGAGCGACCTCACCAACAATGGCTGATAAAGATGTTTGACAAAATATTCCAGGCTGTCAGCCACTCGACGTTGCAGACGCGACAGTGGATTAAGTTTTTTCTGCTGATGGTCGACACGCACATGGCGCAAGTGCGCGGGCAAAATTAGTTTTGATTCCACCCAGGAAAATAACAACACGGGAATGACAATGGCGGGAATCTGCGCAAAGATCGCGCCGCGCACACCTTCCACAAATAATAGCGGCGCGAAGGCCACCACGGTCGTCAGCAACCCAAACGTCACCGGCACAGACACTTCCTGCGCACCGCGCACCACGGCATCCACTTGATCTTCCGAGCGCTTGAGGTGACTGAAAATATTTTCGCCGGTAACAATGGCATCATCCACCACGATGCCCAGCACCAAAATAAACGCAAACAAACTGATGATGTTGATGGTCACGCCCAACTCCGGCATCAACCACAACGCGCCCATAAAGCTGATGGGAATACCCACGCACACCCACAGCGCCACAGAAATACGCAGAAATAATGCGAGAATCAAAAAGATCAGCAAGCCACCCTGCCAGGCACTGTCCAATAACGTTTGCAGGCGCAGTTTGACGATGCGTGAGCGATCCCGCCATTGTTTCAGCGACACATTGGCCGGCAACTGCGTACTTTTCTTAGTGACGTAATCTTTAACAATCTGACCAATATCCAGCGCACTTTGATCGCCAGTGCGGAACACCTTCACCAACACACCCGGCTTGCCGTCAAACTTCATATCCAGCGGATCTTGCTCGAAGCCATCATTCACCGTGGCAACGTCACCCAGGGTGAGTCGCGAACCATCGGCACGCGCACGCAGCACGATGGCGGCAAAATCAGCGCCACGAGAAGCCAGACCCTGCGTGCGCAACAGGATCTCGCCGCCTTCGGTACGAATGGAGCCGGCGGGCAAGTCCACCGACGAACGTCGAATCGCCTGCGTGACTGCATCAAAGGTCAGCCTGTAACGATTGAGCGCCTGCTCGCTGAGTTCGATGCTGATTTCCGGCTTGCGCACCGCGTTGAGTTCAACCTGATTAAGCATAGGCAAGGCAGCCAGTTCGTCACGCACCTCTTCGCCATAACGGCGCAGTTCGCGTTCCGACAGATCACCCGACACCACCACGCTGATCACTTCGCGGCGAAATACCACCACGCTGTAAGTGGCGCGCTCCACTTCATCGGGAAAAGTGGAAATGGCATCCACCCGCGTCTTGATATCTTCCAATAATTGATGGGGGTTGGTGCCGGTTAACACTTCGATGCGAATGCGCGCCGCACCTTCATTGGCCAAAGAAATAATTTTTTTGATACCGTCGAGATCGGCAATGGCCTCTTCAACACGAATCACCAGCGACTCTTCCACTTCGGCGGGCGTCGCGCCGCGGTAAATCAGGCCGATGGTAACCACATCACTTTCAAACGCGGGGAACACTTCCAGGGGGATGCGATTGAATGCGGCGTGCGCACCCATAGCGAGAATGATCACCATCATCAGATTGGCGGCCACCGGGTTGCGGGCAAACCAATTGATCATGCCATGCATGGTTTAGTGTCCCGCAGGTTCGCGCAAGGGTGGATATTTCTTGTTATGCTTTTGTTCGCTGGCAATCTCAACGGCGGTACCTTCACGGGCAAACGGCATGGGCGTCAATGAAATGAGATCACCCGCTTGCAAGCCCGCGCTAACCACAACTTGCTCGCCTCTGCGCAAGGCCACCTGCACCTTACGACGTTGAATCTTTCGATCAGCCGTCACTACTAATACCGTATCACCGATTTCCACTGCCGCCCGTGGTAGCACAAACACATTCTGTAATTTCTGACCGCGAATATCCGCCTCCACAAACTGACCGATTTTCAGCGGTGGCCTATCCGCCGTGCGCTGGAAAGGCTTGTCGATTTGCGCCACCACAAACAGCTGGCGACTGGCGGTATCAATGCTGCCTTCGGTGCGTACCAGACGTCCCTGCCATTGTTGGACGGTGTTACCCACAGGGTGGCTCAGCGTAACGGGCGCCCGCGATTTGCCACCATCGGGCAGGGTGACAAACGCCAACTGATGATCAGTGAGTGGCAACCGCACCTCAGCCGCGTCGTCGGCAAAGATTGTCGCCGCCACGGTACCAGGTGCGATGTACTGACCCACGTCCACCTTTTTCTCCAGCACTCGGCCGGCGTACGGCGCGTGAATTTTCGTACGCAGCAGATTGGTTTCGGCCTGTTGCATACGCGCCTCGGCAGCGGCTACTTCCGCAATGGCACTGGCCACCTGAGGTTTGTGCAGGGTGAGATCGGTGGGCCGGTCTTTGCGGCCGAGTTTATTCCAGTCATCCAGCGCGTGTTGCGCCAGCGCCTTCTCCTGCGCTAAGGCCAAACGGGCCCGGGCAAGATCGGCACGGGCGATGGTGATAGCATTCTCGTAATCCCCCGGCACGATGGCCAGCAGGGTTTCACTCGCCGCAAATGAACCTCCATTACGAAAGTTGGCAGAAATCGAAATAATGCGCCCCGCCACTTCGGGGATCAGCGTGCTTTGGGTGCGCGGCGTAACCGTGCCCTGCGTATGCAACAGCACCTGATAGTCCTGCGGCTGCACAACCATGGTCTCCACCACCGGTAGAGATGGCGCCGGTGGACGCAGCTTGACCTTTGGTCCCGTGGCCATCAGCACCACACCGGCGACAATGCCCACGCCCAGTACAGCGATGGGTAAAAAGATTCGTGACAAACGTTTCATGCCGCTACTTTACCTTTTTCCTGGGTTGCTTTCCTCATCGCGCCATTTTGCGAATTTAGCGCCAACCGTAAAACCATTCCGTGGGCAGACTTCGAGCTAATGAGCAAAGTTCCCCCATCGCAAGCTGGGCACCGACCACCATTTCCGGTTATGGGTATCATGTCATGGTGGGCAATGCCTTTATGCCCTGTGGATACATCTTAGGCCTATGCATTCCTTGTCCCGGTTTCCTGTTCCCCCTCCTCTGCGGTTTCCACCGGCAGTCCCGCCTGTTTCCACTCGGGAAAACCATCCTCCAATCGCCGCGCCTTAAGTCCCTTTGCGCGCAACTGCGCCACCGCATCGAAAGCCAGCACGCAGTGCGGGCCGCGACAATAAGCCACCACTTCGTGTTCGGTATCCAGGTTTTGCAAATACGCCTCCAATTCCGCAAGCGGCACATTCACCGCCCCCAGCACATGCCCGGCAGCAAACTCCTCGGGTGGACGCACATCCAGCACCGTCACCCGCCCCTGCCGGGAGCGCTCCAGCAATTCCTCGCGCGGGACAGGTTCCAATTTGTCTTTCACGGTAAGAAAGGTGTTCACCAGACGTTCCACCTCGGCCACGTGGCGCCCCGCAACGGCACGCAGGGCCTCAAACAGCTCCAGCACATCCTCGCCACTAAGCTGGTAAAAAACCTTCAGCCCCTGCTTGCGGGAGACGATCAACCCGGCCTGGCGTAACTGCTGTAAATGCTGAGATGTATTGGCCACGCTGAGGCCGGAAACTTTGGCTAACTGGTCTACACTACGTTCACCCTG
>CAZXZI010000074.1:0-13554 GCA_964645165.1 uncultured Ectothiorhodospiraceae bacterium | reverse complement strand
GCTTGCGCATGGTAGGGCTTTCGCTCACCATTTATCTTCCATGTTGGCTCGGTGAGAATCCCTGTAAATGAATTCGGTAAAAAAAATCTATTGCTTGGCCGTGGTTTTGCTTGCCTTGTTGGTGGGCTGTGCGGCTGCGCCAGAAAAATCAGCCAGCGATAAAAAACGCTACTGGCCAAAGCCGCCTGCGCCGCCCCGTTTTGTGTACGAAACTACCCTGCGATCGGACGAAAGTATTCGGCCAGTGACGGCGGAGGATCGTTTTCGTAATGCGATGACGGGGGCAAAGGAGCTGCGGCAATTATTCTTGAAACCCTTTGGCGTGGCAGCGAAGGATGGATTGGTGGTGGTCACAGACACGATCTTGCGACAGGGTTTCATTTTTAATCTGCATCGACAAAAAGTCTTCCCGCTGGGGAAGGTGGGTAAAGAAGGTGTGCTCGTCAAGCCGTTGGGGGTTGCGATTGGGGCGGACAGCCAGATTTATGTGGCAGATGTGAGCGCAAAAAAGGTCATTGTTTTCGACGCCTACGGCATGTACCTGCGCACTATTGGCGCACCGGGTGAGTTTGATCGTCCCACGGATGTGGCGGTGTCAGAGGATGGCAAGCGGGTGTACGTGGTGGACACGGGGGGGATCGATAGTCGGCGGCACCGGGTGGTGGTTTACTCTGCGGAGGGGAAAAAACTATTTGAGTTTGGCCGGCGTGGCACCGGAGCAGGAGAGTTTAATTTGCCCACGCAAGTGGAGGTCGCGCGGGATGGCACGATTTACGTGCTGGATGCCGGCAATTTCCGGGTGCAGGTATTTTCAGCCGAAGGCAAGTTTCAGCGCGCCTGGGGCAGGGCCGGGCGATCGTTTGGTGACTTTGCCCGGCCGCGCGGTATGGCGGTGGATGGCGATGGCAATGTCTACGTGTCAGATACGGCTTTCCGCAATGTGCAGATATTTAACCCTAAAGGAGAGCTGCTGCTCGCCATTGGTGGCAAGCGGCTTGATGATCTCCCAGGGGAGCTGGCGATGCCAGCAGATGTGGCAGTGGATGAGTTGCGCCATGTTTATATTGTGGATCAGCTTTTCAAGAAGGTGGAGGTGCTTCGTCATTTGCGTGAGGAGGAAATGCAGGCAATAGTCGCCAAGCGTAAAGCGAAATAATTAACCTGGTTAATATTCACATAAAGTATTCTTTTATTATGTATTTGTGAGTATAATCGCAATTGTTGTCTAAAACCGTGATTACGTGAGCTTGGATTGTCAAACGCAAAAAACGTGAACTGAGTCACAGTTTGGCTACTAAAATATGGCTTTAATATGGCCCGAAAAGTAAGTTATCGGATGGCTAAGTAATCCATAACCTGATGTTTTCTAACCAGTATTGTTTATGGTTTCAGGGTTTTTAATGAGAGCTGACCGCTTGTCCGTTTATGCGGTTTAGTTATCACTTAAATTGACATTTCTTGGTGAGGCGTGCTAAAAAGTAACTTCACTGAAGGAAGTAGTTTGTTTGCCCGCGGTTGGTGTAGTGTAGTTAAGTAGCGCCTTAGTACGTGTGAAGTAGACCGCTTGGGTAGTAATAAAACGTAATCTTTAATTCTCGTGCACGAGACCATAGGGGGTTTCATAATGAAACATTTTGTAAAAACATCGGTAGCGACGGCAGTAGTTCTGGGCACAGCCCTGATTGCTGGTAGTGCGGCTGCCGGAGGTTTATCTGGATCGATTATCAATACTCGTCACAACCTGGGTTCAACAGGTGGTGGCCCTAACCATGCAGCAGCAGCAGATACCGCTGAAATTTGCATCTTCTGTCATACGCCGCATGGTGGTGACACGGGTGCGCCGGTGCCTTTGTGGAATAAGCAGCTGACGACAGCAACCTTTACAACGTATGACCAGTTGGGTACATCTACTCTGGATGCCGCTGTAGGCGATGTGGGTTCGGTATCGTTGGCTTGTTTGACTTGCCATGATGGTACACAGGCCATTGATAACATCATCAATGCACCGGGTTCAGGTGGTTATGATAGTACAGGTGGTGGAGCCACCGGTTTAGGTTGGGCGTGGAGCTCCGTAGATAATAGTTTGGATGCCAATGGTGCTTTCCAAGGCACTGTTGATGTTACTGGCGGTAAAAATATCTGGCAGATTGGTACTGATTTGACCAATGATCATCCGGTCAGTATGCAATATGCCGGTGGCGGTTACTCCGTGAACAATCTGAATGGTAACGCTTTTGTTACGGGTACTACTAGTGTGACGCGCGACGCGGATTTTAATCTAGCCACGCCTATCGGTACGGCAGGTCGATGGTACGTTGACAACACCGCGATGAATGGAAACGGTGAATCTGTTACGGGTGCCTTTGATAAGTGGGACTTTAAGTTATATACCCGCGATACCTCTACGGGGATGCGTACTTCGCTGAATGGTGCGGCGTTCGCAAAAGAGAAAGAGCCATTTGTGGAATGTGGTTCCTGCCATGATCCGCATTTCGAGACGACCACCTTCCTGCGCATGACTGGTGAGACAGATTTGACAACCAACATCAACACCGCTGGTGGTACACTGTCATTGGGTTCTGCTCAATCGAATGTGGGAAGTCGGGTTTGTTTGACCTGCCACGCCAAGTAAGCTGATTTCTAGCTTCTAGGTTGAGAAGGTAATGGGCTGGTAGCCTGGCGGTAACGCCCGGGCTACCAGCTTTTTTTTATGGGTGAAGGCAAAAATGGTTGTTCTCCCTTTTGGAGGATGTAATTCGGGGTGAGAAAAAGAATGATTATGAAGCAAGTAGCGTTGTTGGCCGTATGTCTTGGCTTATCTTTTGGAGTAGCGTCTGCGGCTCCGCAAAAAGATGTAACCGCAGGGAATGATAAAGCGTTAGAAAAGGTTGAAAAACCTAAACAACCGAAACTGGATTATATTGCGATTGTGAATGGTCAGAAGATTATGATGGGGCAATACGTGTCGGCGCTACGCCGAGGCGTAAAAAAGCGTTTTTATCACGGTAAAGTAAAGGAAGATGAAGCAAAAGTGTTCCGCAAGGAAGTTGCGGAACAGCTGGTTGAGCGCGCTTTATTGGTGCAAGAAGCTAAGCGGCGCAAATTAAGGCCTGATACTGATAAGGTTGAGGCCGAGCTAAAGGTCTTTGATGCTAAATACAAAGATAACCAGGAGTGGCTTAAGGCACGTGAGAAGGTGCTGCCGCAATTACGCACAAAATTAAGCGATGACAGTTTGGCTAAAGCGGTCAAGGCCGGGGTGTTGAAAGTGGCGGCGCCCACGGAAGAAAAGCTGAAGCAGTATTATTTGACGCATAAGGATTTGTTTACCACGCCATCGCGTGATCGGATTTCATTGATTCTTCTGAAAGTCGACCCTTCATCCTCTTCGGATGTCTGGAAAGAAGCGAATGCTGAGGCGGCATCCATCGTTGAACGAATTAATGGTGGAGCAGATTTTGCCGATCTGGCAAGAATTCACTCCAGTGACAAGTCGGCTGAAAAGGGTGGAGATATGGGCTTTATGCATGCAGGTATGCTGGGTGAAAATGCGCAAAGCGTGTTGGATATTATGGAACCCGGTGAAGTTTCGGCTCCGGTTGTCCTGCTAGAGGGTGTGGCCATATTCAGGTTGGATGAGCGCACAAAACCCATTTTGAATAGTTTTGCTTCTGTTAGGGAGCGTGCAGTAAAACTTTATCAGCGTGAGAAGGGTGAGGAAGCCTGGAAGTCTTTGCTAGTGCGACTGCATGCCCAGGCCAAGATTGTGATGAATGATGCGCCGTGGCGCTAGCTACTCTTGGTAACGAATTTGCACCAGCCTGACGGCTAACATACACTGTCAGCTTATAATAATAAGCACAAACATCGGCTTTAAAGAGTGTTTGTTGATAAGCTTTGCTCGGGGTCTTGGTGATTTGTCCTGAGCGGTGACTGAATTGGTGGGGGGCGTGTATTGGATGATGGGTTTAGCGATGAGCTGTGTGCCCGCGTTTAGTGCGCATCAAAATTGATATGATGTCAGGTCAGGTTATTTTGCGTGGACGTGTTTGGCTTGCTGTCTTTGCGAGTCTTATCGCGCTACCCGAGGCGCATGCGGCCTTTAACGGGTTTATGCCGCTGTCCTACTCGGGACAGGTTGGCTACACCTACGGGTATTCTGAAAGTTCGGGTGCCCAATCTGAGTCGTCCAGTTTATCGGTGGGTTGGAATGCGGGGGGGTATATCTGGCGTCCCTGGTTTGCAACCACATCGATGGCGTTGAATGTCAGTTTAAATCGAGCCGATACAAGTACCAGCAGCTCGGAAGGAACCACAACGGGGGGCAGTGTATCGATGGGCGTGTTTCCACGTAGCCGCTATCCCTTCTCCATGAGTTATTCCCGCTCGGACAGCCGCTCACAGCAGTTTCAGGATTTGTCACAGGTTTCAGGTGATGGCGGATTCCGTGTGACGCGTCTCACCCTACGGCAAAGTTACCGTCCGCGAACGAATAACCAAATTTATAATGCCCGATATTCCTCAACCCAATTCGAAGCCGGTTCTTTAAACTCCAGCAGCACGCAATATGGCATTGATTATTCATTGCGCATGAGTCACCAGACCTTGTCTGTCAGCACGTCACATTCGGGGAGCACCTCAAGCGGTACATCCAACGAGTCGGTGACGGATGTCTGGAGTGTAAACCATGTGTATATGCCGACAGTGGAACTGGGTGTAAATAGTCTGGCGACGTATGTGCAGAGTGATCCGGGAGGGAGCGCCATTGTCTCCACAGATTCGCAGGCATTCAGTTCGTTTTTCTGGCGGCCAGAGCATCGTGCAATCAATGTTTCGGGCGGTGTACGGCTGACTGAAAGCCAGTCCGAAGGCGTGAATACAGCACGCGCACGAAGTTTGAGCACGAATCTGGGCATGGGGTATCGAGTGACTCGCGCGTTAAGTTTGGGTGTAGCAGCCTCGGTAGGAACATCCGATAGCGGAGCGGTACAGACCTTGTCAACAACGCAGTCGTTTAATGTCTCTTACGCAGGCGGCGCTCACCAATTGGCAGGTTTAACTTACTCATGGCAATGGGGGGCGGGAGGCACAAACTCAACTACGCAGACGGATGCATCTGGGGCAACAACGTCAAGTGATACCCAGAGTGCAAATACCGGTATTGGCCACAACTTGAGCAAGTCCTGGGCGATGTCTCGAAGTGCGTCAATGGCGGCGACTTTTGGCCAGTCATTATCCGTGAGTAAAAGCACGGGGGGGAGTGGAGTTGCATCCAAAAGCCTGAATAATAGCGGCAGTGTGAGTTGGAGTTCGCGGAGCGGCAGAGGGTCTACATATATTAGTGGCCGCGTGAATGATTCCCGGAGTTTTGCTGATAAAGATACAGTTTTTGACAGCCTTGGCATCAGTTATAATGCGGATACAACGTTCAGTCGTCTAAGTAGTTTGACGGGAAATGCTAATTTTCAGTTGAGCCGCAATGAGTCAGAAGATGAAAAAGGTGATAAATTGGTAAGCAGTAGCCAGAATTTGACGGGTGGTTTGGGCTATCGCCACAATCGCCCATTTGGAGTATACAACCTTAGATTTTCTTCGAGTTTGCGGGGCAGCCGTCAGCTTGATGTGCCCGACCCAACAACGTACATGCAATGGGAGGGTACATTTGATTACCGCCTGGGCTTGCTGTCGACATCGTTGGGTATGCAGGCGTCGAAGAGTCCTGGAGGACCATTGTCGAAATCAATGAATTTTCAGGCTACCCGAAGTTTTTAATGTGGGGTAAGATGTGCGCTGCACGAGACATAACAAAATCATAGTCGGTGCATTGTTTTGGGTTTTTTTGATGAATTTATGGAGGGAGGCTCTATGTTCAAGTCAGCGCTGATTGGCTTGTTGAGTATGTTGGCAGTACTGGTTTTGCCCCAGGCAGCCCAGGCTGAATATGCCGATGTGGTAATCAACAATTACGCAGATGCGGCCGGTATGCGGCCAGCGGTTTTTCCGCACTGGTACCATCGCATTCGTTTCCGCTGCAAAGTGTGTCACGCGGATCTTGGATTTAAATTCAAGGCCGGTGGCAACAAAATCACCATGGCAAAGATCATCGATGGCAAGTTCTGCGGAGCCTGTCATAACGGTGAAATTTCCTGGTCGGTTGAAAACTGCGGCATGTGTCACTCAGGGATACCGGGAACGCCAACGCAGATTCACGGCAGCACCGTGCAGCGATTGGTGGCACCAACCTATAAGTCCTTGGGTAAAAAAGCTTCCAAGACTAAATATAAATAAGCGACGAGGAGGGGGATATAATGAAAATCAAAAACTTCTTCTTGGGGCTTTTGTCTGTGATGGTAGTGGCTTCTTTTGCATTGAATGCAGAGGCGGCTCAACAGCCATTAAAGGAAGTGAAGGCTGCCAAGGGTAAGGTGAGTGGGGCGAATGTATTTAATCGCCTGCTCAAAAAAGATAAACAGCGCAATGCACCACCGCCAGAAGACGGCATTCATGACTCGGCTAACGATGGTACGCATGTTCTGCAGCCGCCGCGGATTGCGTTCGACGGTTTGCCAACCACTGAATTTGGTAACTACGTGGATTGGGTGAAGGCATTGGATCAAGGCTTGCTGAAGCCGCGATATGATCGCTTCGATCCCACGGTAGAACCTTTGGTGATGGATCTGGATATTGTGCGCGAAGTAAAGGCCTCAATGCCTGACGTGGTATTTCCGCACAAACCACACACCAAATGGCTGCATTGCTCGAATTGTCACCCAAAAATCTTCATTCCCCAGCGTAAGGCCAATGTGATTAACATGTCGGCGATTCTGTTGGGACAGAAGTGTGGTGTTTGCCACGGTAAGGTGTCTTTTCCAATTACCACAAAGTCATGCACCAAGTGCCATTCCAAGCCGAAGCCGGCTGATTGGAAGCCGCCGAAAAGCGAGGCCAGCTTAAAGAACCCATGGCGATAGATTTTGCCATAGCGCGAAAGTGTTAATGGGGTTCCTGCAGTAAAACCAGATGCGGCGCAGATATCTCTGCGCCGCATTTTGGTATTTCTGCGTAGAGTTTGAGTATCTGTGCTGATGTCGAATAGTGAGTTGAATTTCTGAGGAAGCAGCAAAATGGCAAAGTTCTCTGCTAAATCCGCGTCGTTTTTTTACACGGCGGCCATGTTGAGTCTGGTGGCATGCGGTGGACCGACAGTTAAACCAGAAGAAGATGCGACTACCGCTGTAGTGGCAGAACCTGCTGTGGTTGCGCAAGAAGAGGTTGTCGAAACAAAGTCAGAGCCGGTCGTTGAGGTGATGCCGCAAAAAACTGTGGATGAACTGCAAATTGCCATGGAGCCGATTCCAGCCAAAGAGGCTGCTCCAGAACCCTCTAAGAAAGCGATGGCTGAGACAGAGAAGGCTTCAAAAGAAAGCGCGATCGCAGAAAAGTTAGCGGTAACGGCGCCAACCAAGGCTGTAATTGAAGAAGAAAAAAAGGCTGCTGCTAAAGCGCCAGCTGCTGCAAAAGCGCCAATTGCCAATGAGATCCCGCCAGCAACAGCTGTGCTTGCCGTCACAAAGGCAGTAAAAAAATTAGCTCCAATCTCCAACGATCCCTACCACTTTGTGGTCACCGTCGGTCCCAAAGAACCAAGCCATCCTGCTTACGGCAAAGGTCACAACATGGGATTTATCGTGAATGGTATTTCGGGCAGAGAGTTAGTGGTTGAACGGGGCAAAACATACACTTTTGAAATTATGACTAACCCTAAACATGACGTGTATCTGTCAAGAAAAGCGGTGGGTTGGGGTGGCGCTCCTTACGCGACTGGTGTTAAAGGCATGTACACCTACAAGGGAACGATGACTTTAAAAGTCGATAAAAATACGCCAGATATCCTGTATTACGCCTGTAGAAATCATCCCTACATGGGCAGCGTGATTCATGTGGTCAACCCTGGCCAAAAGGTGGATATCAAACAGCAGACGGCGGGCGCCAAGGCTGCGGGCGGATCGGTTTTGATCAAAGCTCCCAAAGTGACGCAATCCAAAGTCAAACAAAAATTAATGTTCGCCGAAATGATGGCAGGCGCCCAAGGGGCCAAACGGGTGCTGGCTAGTCATAATGATGAAGCCAGGAAATTGGTGGTCGGGGCAAAGAAAAAGTTAAAAGAAGGTCGTGAAAAATCATTAGTTGGTGAGTTACCGGAATCTTTGGCGCTGGCCAACCAGGCGCTAAAAATGCTGAGTGAGGCTACGCGCTTGGTGCCCAGCGATGAAGAAATGGCGCAATTGACGGAAGATTACAAAACTATGTTGGCCGAAGTTCAAGGCTACCAAAAGTCGTACCGCGCCAATATCAAGCGTATGGAAAAACAAGGCAGCGTCGCTGATGACATGCGTATGGATGAGAAGAAGCTTGATGCTACATTAGCGAAAGCCAAGGCATTTGCGAAAAAGCAAAATTATTTGCGTGCCAATAAGTTGTTGCAGCAAGCACAGCGTACAGTGACCGGTGCGCTACATAAAATATTAAATTCCAAAACCATCGTGTATGACTTGAAATTTGATTCCCCGGCGGATGAATATGAGTATGAGCTAAAACGATTCGCGAGTTATGAAGAGCTTATCCCTGTGGCCATTGAAGCGAAAAATCCGGCGCCAGGTGCTATTAAGTTAATGGAAAGCTTCTTGGGCAAGGCGCGTAAACGACGTGATGAAGCCGCTTCTAAAGCAGATGCAGGTGACTATCCTTCGGCGATTGCGATGCTTCTGCAGGCAACTAAAACTGTACGACGGGCGTTGCGTATGGTGGGCGTGTCACAATAGTGATGATTTAAATGCGTCGCGTAATCTGTATGCGCGGTTTTTAACAATATTGTTTATAAAAAAGTTGTAGAGCAATGCGACAATCAGACTTTAAAAAAATACTTCAGCTCTCGTGTGTGGCGTTGTTTGCCAGTGCGGCGTTTATTTCCAGTGGCGCAAACGCAGAAGAAGGTGGCGGACATTATCAACTGCATGGTGATGTGGTGCCCATTGGCGAAGATGGTATTCATGATCCAGAAAATGCCGCTGTAAATACGCTACAACCTCCTGCTGAAGCAATGAAGGATTTTCCTCGGGATGCGCGTGGGGTGATCAATTGGGTGGAAACGTTGGATAGTGGCCTTATCTCTCCCCGCACCGGGCTCACGGGCACGGAAAAAATGCACTCGGTGGATTTTGATGTCATTTTCAAAAATACAGCTTCCATGCCGTACGTACGTTTTCCGCACCTGCCCCACACAAAATGGTTAACCTGCAAAAATTGTCATCCGGGTATTTTTCTTCCCCAGCGCGGAGGTAATTTTGTCACCATGGCGGCCATTATTGAGGGCGAATTTTGTGGTGTGTGCCATGGCAAAGTTGCCTTTCCGCCACTGCAATGTAATCGCTGCCACAGTGTAGCTCGCGAAAATGTCGGGTTACGTTAGTCTGTTTTCAATGCGCATAATTTTTGTAGTGATGCTAGCGGGCACGTTGGCGGCCTGCAGTGTTGTGGAGATGGAAAAATTTGCGTTGGAGGGCGACAAGTTATCCGAAGCCTCCAAACCGAAAAGAGACACGGGGTTTTCAGAGAAGGTCGGTGCGAAGCTGCTGTCTGCTGAGTCCATTATTCGGGGTGGGAGACGATCCTACAAAGGCTTTTCTGGCCAGTTGAGTCGGCTCGTGATCGGCGAAGCCGACGAAATAAAATTGCAGGATCCTGTTGCCGTTGGGGGCGTTGATGGCATGTTGTACATCGTCGATGCCGGCCCCAAGATTGTTTATAAATACGATTTGGTCACCAACGAAATCGAACCCATTGAAGAAATTGCCACGAATTTTGACGGTACGCCCGGCAATATTTATGTAGCGAAAGATCGTTCGTTCTATATTGTGGATTCTATTGGCCGCAAGGCGTTGCACTTCAGTGAGCACGGCCAACTGCTAACAACCTTTCAAGATTTAGCTAACCTGTCGCGTCCCATGGATGTACTGGTCAATGAGGAGACCGGCGATGTGCTGGTTGCAGACGGTTCCTTTAGCCGGATTGTGATATTTAATAGCTTTGGCAAGTCAATTAATGCCATTGGTCAACGAGGTACAGGGCCCGGTCGTTTTCGGGCGATAACCTCAATGACCAGTGGTGCAGATGGTTTATACATTTTGGATCGCCTGGAGTTGCCGGTACAAGTGATCGACTGGGAAGGGAATTATCGTTATTCCTTTGGCGAAAACGAATTACTGTTTCCTAACGCCATTGCCGTCGATAAAGACCAGCGTGCTTACATCAGTGACCGCTCCACCAATACCATCCAGGTTTATCAAAATGGTCAATTGATCATGACTTTTGGCGGCGGCGGCTCGGCGCCGGGGCGCTTTCGGTTGATTACAGGTATGTGGGTCAACGGCAATCTGCTTTATGTTGCTGACAGCCTGAATCGTCGAGTACAAGTATTGCGGATCAATCCATCGGCACCACTACCCGTTATCCCGGCGGAGTAGTGGCATGACCCCAAAATTTTCTGTAGTTCTAATATTGTTATTCGCCGCGCTGGTACTTGGCGGTTGTGGCGAAACAAAGTATTTGCTGCGTTACGATAAGCCGAGTAAAGAAAAAGTCTGGCCCTCTCTGCCGGACGAGCCACGTTTTCGCTTCGTGGGTCAGTTGGTGGGTGAAGACAATCTGAAGGCTGTGGATGATGGTGGTACGGGTGCTGCCATTGGTCGGTTTTTTAAAGCCTTGGTCGGCCTGGGTGACGAGCCAGATAATGCGCGAAATTTATTACGCCCGCAAAGCGGTGTGGTCGATGCAGCGGGGCGGGTAATTGTTACCGATGCGGGGCGACAGGGGCTGTTTGTATTTGACCAGGCACATGGAAAAATGGACGTGTGGCGAGAAGCCACAAAAATGCTCAATTTTGTGTCGCCCGTGGGCGTTGACGTGGCCAGTAATGGTGATGTATTGGTGGCCGACTCCGAACTGCGTCGGGTAATCCGACTGGATAAACAAGGCAAACCAAAAGCGACCTTTGGTTTTGAAGACCTGGAACGCCCCACCGGATTGGCTATCGATACTAAAACGGGTCGTGTTTTTGTCGCCGACACTGCCGAGCACAATATCAAGGTTTTCTCGGATGCGGGCAAGCTGGAGCAGGTGATTGGGCAGGTGGGTACCAAACCAGGTGAATTTAATGCGCCGACCCATCTTAGCTTTGTGAATGGCCGTTTATACGTCACGGACACCTTTAATGCGCGAGTGCAAGTTCTTGATTCAGATGGAAATTTTCTTCGTTCTGTGGGGTCGCGTGGTTTGTACCTGGGCAACCTGGTACGTCCAAAAGGCGTAACAGCAGACAGCACGGGGAACATCTATATTATTGAATCCTTTCATGATTATTTGCTAGTATATGACAAAGATGCACGGTTTCTATTGCCCATTGGTGGCACCGGGACGGGTATCGGTCAGTTTTATTTACCGGCCGGCGTTTGGTCGGATGCCCGCGACCGCATTTATGTCGCTGACATGTACAACGGGCGAGTCGAGGTTTTTCAGTATCTCAATGGACAGGGGCAAAAAGGCACAGCCAATAAGGCGCCGGCTAGTGCTAAACCTGCGAAGCTGCAGGAATAAAAAATATGCCTGAAACGACGTTGCACGGTTGACGTCGAAAGCCAAAACTTAAGTAGTAGGAGTGGCTATGCAAAACAGGGGGTTTTTGGTTACGGGTGCTGTCGTGCTCGTATCGATGCTTATGTGGATGTCTTCGGCATCTGCTGCACGTATTGCGGATATTCGTAATACCAAACACAACTTTTCCTCCACGGTTACTCCTAATATTCTCGGTGGTGGTGATACCCGTACCGTGAAATCCAACTCCGAGTCTGAAATCTGTATTTTCTGTCACACCCCGCACGGTGCCAATCAATCCGAAGGGCCATTGTGGAACCGTGATATTCCTGCAAGCTCCTCCTACACCATTTACTCTTCTGGTTCGATTGATTCCACGATTCAACAACCCAATGGGGTGTCAAAATTGTGCCTGTCATGCCACGACGGCAGTATTGCCATCGGCAGCGTACGCAACCGCGCCGGTAGCGGCGGTTTTCAGACAACGCCGATCGCCATGACCGGTACAGGCAGTGGTGGGGTGATGGCGCCCGGTGAAGGAAACAACACGGGTTACACGCGTTTTCTTGGCAAAGATCTCAGTAATGACCATCCAATTTCTCTGACCTACAATCAGGCTCTGGTGAATGCTGATGGCGAAATGCGTGATCCAACGCAAGACCCGATTCGGGTGCGCGGCCTCACTCCTCGTCCACAGTTACAGAGCATTCATTTGCAACCGGCGGTACGCAATAATCCTACGCCGGACAGCGGACAGGTGCAGTGTGTCAGTTGTCATGATCCACATATCCGTGACACTACCGACGAAAATATCAAATTCCTCCGTTTCAATCGTTTGCAAAAAGCACGGCCCGATGGTTCCAATACCTTCTTGCCAGCTACCGATATCATTTGCCTCGCCTGCCACACCAAGGCCGGTTGGGAAACCTCCGCTCATGCGCAACAGGCGGTGGCCAACGAGACTTATACCAACGCTGCTGCCGATGTGCGTGAGTTTGCGCGCGGTACCGCTGTGTGGGAAACGGCTTGTCTGGCCTGCCACGATACACACACCGTACAGGGTTCACGTCGGCTGTTACGTGCGGGCACTGATGCCGGCACGATTGGTTCATCGAGCGGTTATCAAATCAAAAATGGCAACGGCCAGTATGCGGTGGAAGAAACCTGTTACGCCTGTCATTCGCCCAGTCGTGGCACGCTCAACGGTCAGGGTGGTGGCAGTTTTGAGGTGCCGGATATTGGTTCAGATTTCCAGTTGGCGCGGCACATGCCGATCACCTCTGCCGAGCAGAATGGTGGCACGGAAATGCACGATATCGGTAACTCCAACGGTTTGACGGGAACCAGCCTTAACGGACTGGGCAAGGATTTCATCGAGGGCCCCAACAATATGGGGCGTACGGATGGACCTGCATTTCCTCATCGTCACGCCGAGTGCACGGACTGCCATAATCCGCATCGAGTCGTGAAACGTCGCTCGTTCACCAATACCAATGCCAATGGCACCATGGACCCGGAAGGCACTCACGACCATGTCCAGCCACACTCGAATCTGGCGTCTGGTGTGCTACGGGGTATTTGGGGTGTTGAGCCGCAGTATTCCAGCAATAGTTTTCATATTGATCCCAGTGGTTTTAATATTAAACGGGGCGAACCCACCAGTACCAGTACCGCCGTCACCAGTTCCTGGCTGACTCGCGAGAACCAGGTGTGCCTCAAGTGTCACTCGAATTTTGCTTTTCCCAATGGCTACAATGGCCCGCCTACCCTGGGCTTGAGTGGTGCCACCACCCCCTCCGGTCGGAACGGAATGACCCGTTACACCAACGTCGCACGCGAATACAATTCACCCGCCAGTCATGCCGGCGAACCACGTAGCGTGGGTACCGACGGGGGAGCACGAAA
>CAZXZI010000073.1:0-13721 GCA_964645165.1 uncultured Ectothiorhodospiraceae bacterium | reverse complement strand
TTCCACTAAAAGTGCAGTCAAGCTGCACGTCGGCCTGGATCATGACGGTTTGCTGGCCGCCTTTATGATGCAGGGTCTGGATGTCTTGTTGCCAAAGTGCCTTTATCCCCACAAAGCGCATCGAAGGATGCCCCGCCGCCTCATTGATTGCTTCCGCATCGTTATAGTCATTCTTATTTGTTTTAACGTACGGTTTCACATATTGTGGTGATATCAGTTTTACTGCGTGACCATAGCCCTGAAACTTCCTTGCCCAATAATGGGCGCCACCACAGGCCTCCATGCCGACCAGACAAGAGGGAATATTCTGCATATAGGTCAGCAATTGGTCTCGACGCAAACGGTTCTTCAATGCCACCTTTCCCTGTTTGTTCGTGCCGTGTAATTGGAATACGCTTTTTGCGATATCGATGCTTAATGTTGTAATGTTCATTTTGGATCCCCTCGCTTGTTGATGGTTTGTAAGAATCTCCATCATGGCACTTTAGATGCCGATGAATAAGTGAGGTGGGTCCATACTATTAGCAGTGACAATTTGTTAAGGACAACGTTTGGTATTAAGCCGTATTTTGGCAAGTCTATAATAAACGGTACTAACGCCGAGCTAGGTGCCGACCGAGCATTATGGATACATCTTCCCAAGGCAGATAGCCCCGGCAAAGCGTTTCGATGGTTTCGCCCTGTTGCCAGATCAGTGTCGGGAATCCTTGCACGTTGGCCTGACGGCTGCGCTTGAAATGTTCCCAGGTGAGTGCGCGCAGTTCTTCTGCGGCGAAATGGTTTTGGAACACCTGTGGGTCAATCGTAAACGGACTGGTCAATTCAGTCAGCACTGCTTCCTGTGTGACGTCTAACCCTTCTGTGTAAAAAGCGGATTGGATAGCAGAAAAATAGGCAAGGGTTTTATCCGGTTGTTGTTTGGCAAAACTCAGCACTGCACGGCTGGGGGGTTCGGTATCGTAAATAAAACCTTCGGGCATAGCGTCTTCGAAGCGAAAAGCTTGGCCGCTGAGTCGATGTACTTCATGCCAGTGGTGAAGGATCTCCTCACGCAGCTTGTCCGTTATGGGTGAAGTGGTGCCGGGGCGTAGGCCACCCAGGTTGAGAGAGATCTTGAGTTGTTCTCCGTAGGTTTCTTTGATGCGAGTAATGATCGGGGAAAAACCCCAGCACCAGGAGCACATGGGGTCGGCGAAGTACCACAAGATGGGTTGGTTCAATTGGTCCTCCTGTTTGTCGTTCATGACTTGCGTGTTAATTCTGCTGTCTGGATGCTGGCGCGTTGTGAATATTTTTCCATCGGCTATTTCAGCTGCGTTAATAACTTAGTACGAAAAGTATTTATCTCAAATTCTGGCTTGTTACCGTAACATGCGCGGGAAAGTTGATCGATTAGCATCGTAAAATCTGCTTTTACCGGAAAACGGGACTGCCAGTGTCTTGCCCAGTCCTGCAGGGTCATATTTTGTGACCAGCCTTCAGCGAGGGATAGAGTATGCAGGGCGATACGGATTTCCTTTGCACTGTGTGCTTGCTGTAATTGCATAAACGCCAGCCTGACGAGTTGAGCGTGCGCGATAAATGCTGAAATTTTCCGGTAAAGATAGGTGGTCACCAAGAATAATAAAAAGAAAAAGGCGATGCCTAATATACTGCGGGAAAATAGGCCGAGCGTCAGAATACCTTGGGGCTGAAATTGTCGAACGATGATTTTTCCGCTATGAGGCTCAAAATACTGGATGCGTAATTCAGGAAAATGCCAATAGCCACTGACCTTTGCCTTAAAGGGGATGTGGTAACTGACGTCGCTTTGCAAGCCCGCTTGTCCATTAGAGAGTTTTTGCTGTGCCTGAACGGGTAAAAAATCAAAATGACGGTTGGATTGTATTTGGCGTAACAAGGGCGGCATCCAATTGGGTGAAACGCCGTTCCCGGTGAGTGTGATATCCCAGAAATTGAGGTTCCCCGGGAAAATGAACAATTTTTCAGTGAGTGTTGAGTGGATGGTGATTTCACCCACGGGCATGGTGGGGGGTATGTACGGTGGTAGTGCTTTAGCGTCGATTTTTTGCAACGGGAAATAGTAGGTTCCCAGAATACGCCCGGATTTTCTTAATTGAATGCCAGGTAAATCAATAGTGTGTTCGCCGCTGAGTAGTGGGAATAAAGCCCAGCGAGCATGCAATATAGTGTACTTTCCATTGGTACCGTCGATGACTTCAGATTCTTCCGGCAGTTTAAAAACTTCAAAGCCAGCAACTTTTAGATCATCAACATTGAGTGAAACAAAGGTGTCCGCAATAGATAATTTAACGTCGATCATGGTTTGTTGACGTTGCCATGGTTGTGATGAAGAAAGTGTTAGTGATCTGTCGATGCCGATTATCCCGGCACGTGATTTTATTCCTGGTTTTGTTGCGACAATGTGATCAGGCAGGCTGTTGGCGTCAGCGAAGGTCAGGGGCGAGATGGGTAGCTTGCCGGTTTTCCGGGGATATAATTTGAGGCTCATGGTTTGCACCGACTGCTTTGGCCAGCGTGGATCATCAGAGACCTCGGTGGTTTCTTCGACACTGAGTGAAAAATTATTATTTAACGCACCGAAGTCGATGCTACTGATTTTTTTCGATAAACCAATGCCGTAGAGTTCGGCATTGATCGCATCACCAAGCTGAACCTCATTCTTGTCCAATTCAAGTATTAGCTGTGGCGCAGTGTAGGCGTAAGCTGACCATAACAGGCAAAGAAGCGTGAATAAAAACCGATGGACTACCATGGGGAGACTCCGGGTACCTGTCGGGGTTCCGCCAGCGGTGCGGGGAAACCTTCTTCCATTTCAAACAAATGCTTCCACAGTAAATCTTGTTGGTCTTCCAGCTCGCTCATGCGTACGCGGGCGTTAATGAAAGCGAGTTGATTATGTTGAAAGGTTTCGCTGCTTTTTGTGCCAGTAGTATTATCGGCTAATTGGATTTGAGCCAGGCCTTTTTTTATGAGCCTTTCCAGGGCGTCGCTGGAAAGGTCTGCCAGTTCGGGTAGGGGAATATCCTTTTTTGAATCGCTGCCTTCGTCGATTGCCAGTGAACCCGACTGATTACTATTAATAGATTCTTCGCTGGGCGCACTTTGTGGCCCTCTACCCATACGTGCCGATCTTTTTTTGATTTTTTGCAGACGTTCATCAACGGCCTTTTTGAGAGCGCGGCTGAATTTGAGGTTGTGCAGGGTATTTTTGTTGGCAGACTGATACTTGAGGACATCGGCGTAACTAGTTATCGCAGCAGCGTAGTTGCCGGTTTGGAAATAACTGTTGCCTAAATTAAATAAAACGGTGGCACGCTGTTGGTCATTACTTGCTGCGAGAACGGCTAGGGAGAATTGGCGAATAGCACCACTGTAGTCTGTAGTTTTGTAAAGGCTGGAGGCTTCACCAAAACGTGCGGCGTATCCGCTGAGTCGTTGATAAATCGCGATCGCGGCGGGGTAATTTTTATTGGTGTAATGTTTGTATGCCTGCATCACATTAACGTTATCTGCCATTAATGTGCTTGCAGATACGGGTTGATACGGGTAGATCATCAGCAATACTATTCCGAAAAAAATGACCAATGCTTTGTTGGCTGTACTAATAACTGACCGGGTAGTGTGAACGGAGCGACCCTTGTTTGTGCCTTCTTGTGTTACAGAGCGGGTTCGCAGGGGTAAGCCGAAAGGGAGTAATGAAATCAACAATAAGAGTATGGCGATGAACAGTGGCCAATGGTAAAGCTGTTGCCAGATAATCTTGTGGTCGGCATCGGTTTCTTCAAGCCGCGTACCGAGCTGGGAAATACCATTATCGTAGAGTTTTTGCCAATCGCTGTCATCTTTACGAACGCGGCTGTAGTGCTTGTCGATATTCGAGCCGATGCCGGTGTTGTCATTTTGTGCTATCAGGTTACGTAATGATTTTTCATTGAGCCGAGATACCACGGGCTGACCTTCGTGTGCCAGCCATTGGCCATTTTTAAGTGGAATGCCCGCACCTTCTTTGCTGCCGATCCCTAAAATAAAAAGCGGAATCTTTGATTTCTGTGAACCTGCGATTTCCATTGTGGTGGGGAAGTCGCCATCGCTGAGTAGAATGATTGCTGTAGGGTTTATGCTATTGCGTAATTCTTTTTGTGCAAATGCCAGTGCAGTGATGGGATTGCTACCGGTGGTTGGTAGTGTCAGAGAGTTGAGGGTGCGTAAATAAAAACGTAAGGCCGACATGTCAGATGTGGGTGGGCTGAGAAGGTGTGGGCGGGCCGCAAAAACAATGATACCGATCCGTTTTCCCTTTGCGCGAGATAATAGTTCCTCGATCTCAATTTGTGCCCGCCGTAATCGACTGGGTTGGATGTCGGTGGCTTGCATGGAACGGGAGACATCCACCACCAGCATAATATCCAGATTAGTAACTTGTTCCATAGTGGCGAGTTGTAGTGGTAGGCGTGGCCCTGCCGCAGCAATGCCGATCAACAGCCATGCCAGAAGATAAGCACTGTTTTTAGAAATTAAGCGTTTACGGAGGTGGGTACGTTGTTGCACTGCAACCCATGGCATCAAGTGTGCCTCGGCGTATTGTGTTTTAGTTTGTCGAACGATGGTGCGTAGCCAGTAAATAAATATCGGCAGGGCGGTCAACAGCAGCCAGCGTGGCTCGTGCCAGGAAAGCGCATCGACTTGGTTGATGAAGGTATTGAACGTCATAACGGGAACTTCCCGGCACGGTCATGTGATTTTCTTTGGCCGTGAGTGGCTACCGATTTCATCGTAAACAACACAGGTAACGACACCGGTAACAACATTGTAAAAAACAGAATACCAACGGCGAAGAGCAATGGCCACAGGAAGAGCGGTTCGCGGTAAAAGCGGGGTGCGATAATACGCTGATTGGTTTCGTGTTGAGCGATGTCATTAATGGCATGTTCAAGCGCTTGCGCATCACCCGCCAGATAACTGCGTGCCCCGGTGCGCTCGGAAATCGATTTAAGCAGCGCCACATCAACGGGTTCATAAATCAGTCCGGTTACACGTTTTTCTTCAGCAGCGGCTGTACTTGCTCCGATGGCGATGGTGTAAAGGGGAAGTTTTGCATCTTTTGCCAGTTCAGCAGCGGTGTCCGGAGGGATTGAGCCGGTGGGTTTATCGGCATCGGTGAGCATCACCAGTACCCGGTGTCGTTGTCCTTCGCGTTGTTGCTGTGTTTGTTTTACGGCAAGGGCAATGGCTTCTCCAATATTATTGAAGCGTCCCGCCATTGTGGCCTGAATGCGCGGCAGCATGTGCCGTAGTAGTGATTGATCGCGGGTGAGTGGCACCAGGGTGTAAGCGGCATCACCAAAGATGATGATACCAATGCGTTCGCCGGTCAGTTGTTGAATAAAGCGATCAAGTACACCTTTTAACAGCGTCATGCGATCAACGCGTTCGCCGTTGAGTACATAATCTCGAAGGGTCATGGAAATGGAGGTGTCAACGATAAACATGATATCGCGTTCACGCGGTGGGTCCGGTAATTGTTCGCCGATAAGCACGGGTTCGCTGAGACTCATCACCAAAAAAACAAAGGCCAGTGAGAACAGTAGGCTTTGAGCTAAGGATGTTTTGCTGATGAATTGATTTTTGGGGAGCAGTGAAATCAATGGGTGAAAAAAATAATGCTTCCGGGCTGAGTCCCCAGTGGCGAGGCTGGCGGGCAATTTGCGATGGCCGATGGCACGTAAGATCAAGGTGACGATTAATAAAACCGGGAGCAACCACAGCCAATGTGGATGTGTGAGTTCGATGTGGTTGATGGCTTCAATCATTTTTGGTCAGAGGCCAGTAGCTTAGCCAAAAGTGCGCATCAATAAAAAGAGAGGGTAGCTTGTGCTGTGCGTCATCTGTGGGGGCATAACGAATAATAGACAGTTCTTTAGTAAAAGCCTGCCATCGATCATTATATTTTTGGAGTTTGCCGGGTAACGGCGTGCGTGTAGAAAGTTGTGCGAGGTTTAAACTGTCACGGAGGATATTGGCTAGCTGGAAGGCAGCAGAATGTCCATCAATCGCTTGCCTATGATGATGTTGTTGCAGCGCGCGTATTTTTCGTTTTGCTTTGCCGCGAAGTGAAAAAAAATGTCGCCAACAAAAATATAAGATCGCGGCCAATGTGCCGGCAGCGAATAGACTCAGAAAAATCGTAGTAGGCGTCATGTTCTGTCGTAGTGTATTTTCCAGCGCATATTGCCAGGGAACTACCGGACCGGTGATATCAATAATACCTTGCAGGGGGTCGATGGTGTCTTTCACGGTTTTGGCTTAACAGTGTTAGTACGTTGCGAACGCAGTCTCAATGTTGTCATCCACGGTTGAGATTGGGGTGTAGTGAATGCCGAGACTGCGAAACATTTGCTTGCGGGCGGCAAAGTGATTGGCTGCTGTAGTGTCATATTGTGTTTGTACGGCAGGGGTATCCACTGAGAGTATTTGGGGGTCATTGGGCGTGCAAAATTGTGCGTTGCCAATGTCCGGTAAATGGTGTTCGGCAGGATCACTAATGTGGATGGCATGCACGGGATTTTCACTGGCCAGATGCAGTAGCTGGCCACGGTGTTGTTCATCTAAATCAATAAAGTCACTGATCAGAAAGAGTTGCGTGCCAGGGATGATGAGCGCTTGCAATATATTCAGAATGTGTCCGAAATCAGCCTCGTCCGCAGAAGCTGTGGGAGGGCAGGCTGTTGTGGCCGCATGAATGAAGGCAAGGGTATCGTGATCATCGCTACTTTCTTTTACCCACAGTGGAGATGGTGATGCAGCATTGAGAATCGCGCCGCCCACGGAGGCGTGGCGTTGCAGTGCGGCAAAGGTGATACACGTCGCCGCCCTGGCAGCCTGGGTGACTTTTAATTTTGTGCGTGTACCGAAGCGCATGCTGGCGCGTCGATCAATCAGAATAAAAACACCGGGTCGGCGTTCTTCCCGATACACCTTCATGTGAAGTTCACCCGTGCGTGCGGTGAGCGCCCAGTTCATGTAACGCGGATCGTCGCCTGATTGATAGGGACGGCTTTCTTCGTAATCAAGGCCGTAACCCCGGTGAATGGAGCGCGCATCTCCCATGCGTTGATGAGCGGTGTCGTACTGGTTGGTTTGGTTTTTTTGGAAACGTGAATGTAAACGTGAAAGCACACGCAGTTGCAGGTCGTGTATCTCGTCCTGATCGAGTAGTGGCTGGTTGATATTGCTGGGAGTGGAGGTGAGAAAGCGCGGCAAATACGCTTGCAGGGAATCGCGCAGAGCGCTGAACGCATTCGGTAAAAAGGTCGAAGCCGTCGGCATGTTAGGGTACGGGAATATTGTCGAGCAGGTGTTGAATGATGTCATCTGCACTGATCTCGGCGGCGCGTCCGGCGTAGTCCAGAATCAAACGATGGCGTAATACATCGGGTGCTACGTCCTGAATATCTTCGGGCGTAACGTAGTCTCGACCTTGAATATAGGCCAGTGCGCTGGCCGCACGCAACAGGGCGATGGAGGCACGCGGTGATGCACCTGCCAATAAATAATCGGCCCATTCGCTTTTCCATTCTCCCAGTTGCCGCGTCGCCGTGACCAGCGACACGATGTAGCGCTCCAGGAGTTCTTCCACGTGAATTTCGGCCACTTCCCGACGAGCGGCTAGAACGGTTTCCGGGGTCAGTGGAGACGTCATTGTCTGGCTATCTTCACCGAAGTGTCGTTTGCGATCCTGTTGCAGAATAGTGAGTTCTTCATCGGGCGTGGGATAGTCCAGCACCACGTGCAGCAGGAAGCGATCGAGTTGTGCTTCCGGTAACGGGTAAGTGCCGGATTGTTCCAACGGGTTTTGGGTGGCCATCACTACAAACAGATCCGGCAGTTGCCGAGTCACGCCACCCACGGTGACCTGATGTTCCGCCATGGCTTCCAATAATGCCGACTGTACTTTGGGCGGAGCACGATTGATTTCATCGGCCAGGACAATTTCATGAAAAATGGGGCCGTTGATAAAGGTAAAGCGATGCGCCTCGGGATCAAACACATCGGTGCCGGTGAGATCGCCGGGCATCAGGTCCGGGGTAAATTGCACGCGTTGAAAACTGGCATGCACGCCACTGGCCAGCGTGTTAACGGCGGTGGTTTTTGCTAAGCCGGGCGGGCCTTCCAGCAACACATGTCCACCGGTGAGCAGGCTGATCATCAACCGGTCTAACAACTTGTGTTGACCGACGATGGTCTGTTCAAGGTGTTGGCGCAGGGTGAGAAATTCGTTTTGTGTTTGCATATTTTCCTGGTTGCACATTCGCTGGCTATCAGCCAAGCAATTGCTCCAAAAGATGTTCGTACATAGTGGAAAGTTTATCCAGGTCTTCCACAGAGACGCATTCATCGATCTTGTGGATGGTGGCGTTGACCGGCCCCAGCTCGACCACTTGTGCACCGGTGGGTGCGATGAAACGACCATCCGAAGTGCCGCCCGCGGTGGAGAGTTCGGTGTCGATACCTTGTACGGCTTTAACCGCAGCACAGGCCGCATCCACCAGCGCACCGCTGGGTGTTAAAAAGGGCAGTCCGGACAATATCCAATGGGCGGTATATTTCACGTTATTCTTGTCAAGAATTGCTTCTACACGTTGTTGCAACTGTTCCTGGTTGGTTTCGGTGGAATAGCGAAAGTTAAAGACGATTTCCACTTCACCAGGGATGACATTAGTCGTGCCGGTGCCGCCATTGATGTTGGAAATCTGAAATGAGGTGGCCGGGAAAAACTCGTTGCCCTTGTCCCAGTTTTCTGTGCTGAGTTCGGCCAGCGCCGGGGCGATAGTATGAATAGGGTTTTCTGCCAGATGTGGGTAGGCCACATGCCCCTGCACACCATGCACGGTGAGTACGCAGCCCAGTGAACCGCGGCGGCCGTTTTTGATCACATCTCCCACCACCGTCGTGGACGAAGGTTCGCCCACCAGACAGCCGTCCATTTTCTCACCGCGGGCTTCAAGATGCTCGACTACTTTGACAGTGCCGTTAATGGAGGGGCCTTCTTCGTCGCTGGTGATCAAAAACCCGATAGACCCGGAGTGGTCGGGATGCGCTTCGACAAAACGCTCGCAGGCGGTGACCATCGCCGCGAGGCTGCCTTTCATATCCGCCGCACCACGGCCGTACAACATGCCATCTTTTATGGTGGGCTCGAAAGGGGGAAACTGCCACTGCTCTTCCGGGCCGGTGGGCACCACGTCGGTGTGACCGGCGAAGGCATAGAGCGGGACGCTATCACCACGGCGGGCCCAAAAGTTATCCACGTCATCGAAGCGCAGGCGTTCGATGGTAAAGCCCAAGGCGGCGAGACGGGTGATCATCACTTCCTGGCAGTCAGCATCCTCCGGCGTCAAGGAGTGACGCGAGATGAGGTCTTTGGCCAGGGTCAGGGTTTCGGATTCGGTTTGCGACATAGAGCCTACTGTTTTGGAAACGGTTGTGTATTTGTTTTTCTACTCCTTCTCCCCTTGAGGGGAGAAGGTTGGGGTGAGGTGTAATAAGCACTGAGGTTGATACTTGAACCCTCACCCCAACCCTCTCCCAGTTTTGGGATCGGGAGATAATAGTGCCTCGTATTCCGCCGGTTTGAAACCCACATGGATGCCTTTTTTATGCACCAGCACTGGCCGCTTAATCATCGCCGGTTGAGCTAACATCAATTGGACGGCCCCGGTCTGGTTGATGTTCTCCTTGTCCGCATCCGGCAACTGCCGCCAGGTGGTACCGCGGCGATTGAGCAAGACCTCCCAACCCACGGCCTTCACCCAGGCAGATAAATCCTTTTTATCCAGCCCATCGCTGCGTACATCGTGAAACGTGTACTCAATGTTTTGTGCTTCAAGCCACTTGCGGGTCTTGCGCACGGTGTCGCAGTTTTTGATGCCGTATAAAACGGTCATTAAATGCCGCGCAGCAACTCATTGATGCCGACCTTGCCGAGTGTTTTTGCATCGACCTTTTTCACGATTACCGCACAGTACAGTGAGTAGCTGCCATCTTTGGAAGGCAGGTTACCGGACACCACCACCGAACCTGCCGGGATGCGGCCGTAAGTCACTTCGCCGGTTTCGCGATCATAAATTTTGGTGCTTTGACCGATGTACACGCCCATGGAGATTACCGAGCCTTCTTCAACGATAACGCCTTCCACCACTTCCGAACGCGCACCGATGAAACAGTTGTCTTCGATGATGGTGGGTGCAGCCTGCAAGGGTTCCAATACGCCGCCGATACCGACGCCGCCGGAGAGATGCACGTTCTTGCCGATTTGCGCACAGGAGCCGACGGTGGCCCAGGTGTCGACCATGGTGCCGCTATCCACATAAGCGCCGATGTTCACGTACGAAGGCATCAGTACCACGCTGGGGGCGATGTAGGAGCCACGACGCACGGAGGCGGGCGGCACTACGCGCACACCGGACTCACGGAAGTCGCGGGGATTGTAGTCGGCAAACTTGGATTGCACCTTGTCGAAGTAGTTGGTGAAGCCGCCTTTCATGAATTCGTTGTCTTCGATGCGGAACGATAACAACACGGCTTTTTTCAACCACTCATTAACGACCCAGTCGCCATCGATTTTTTCAGCAACGCGCAGTTCGCCGGAATCCAGTAGACGGATTGCCTCGGTGACATATTCCTTGACGTGTGTGTCCACGTTGCGCGGGGTGATGTCGGCGCGTTTTTCAAAGGCTTCTTCGATGACTTTTTTCAGGTCGGTCATTTTGTTGCTCCAATTAAATAGGTTAAATCTATTAATAAATTTCCTAATTTCCGTCATTCCGGCGTAGGCCGGAATCTAGTGGACTATCCGACTTCTCTGGATTCCGGCCTGCGCCGGAATGACGGAAAAAGAGGGATTTCTCTAATTCTTTAATGTTTCGACATAACTACGAATACGCTTCGCAGCATCAATGCATTCTTCCAACGGCGCCACCAGCGCCATGCGTATCCGGTTTTCACCGGGGTTGATTGCTTGCCCATCGGCTGTATTTGTTTCGCGTGACAAATATTTCCCCGGCACTACAGTGACGTTTTGCTGGATAAATAAATCACGCGCAAAAGTTTCATCGTCAACAGGTGTTTTTGCCCAAAGATAAAAACCGGCATCCGGTTTTTTTACATCGAGTACGGGTGTAAGTATGTCCAGTACGGCATCAAATTTTTCGCGGTATTGGGTACGATTGTCTTTAACGTGTTGCTCGTCATTCCACGCACTAATACTGGCTGCCTGAGTTGGAGTCGGCATGGCGCTACCGTGATAGGTGCGATACAGCAAAAACTGCGCGAGTATTTCTGCATCGCCTGCGACAAAACCGGAACGCAGACCGGGCAAGTTTGAGCGTTTCGACAGGCTGTGAAACACCACGCAGCGTTTGAAATCATCACGGCCCATTTTGGCGGCGACTTCCAGCAGACCCACCGGCGGCTTGGCTTCGTCGAAATAGATTTCCGAATAACACTCGTCGGCGGCGATGATGAAATCGTGCTCGTCGGCCAGGGCAATAAGCTGGCGCAACGCCGCTTCGCCCACCACCGTGCCAGTGGGGTTGCCCGGAGAACATAAATAAATCAGCTGGCAGCGCTGCCAGACTTCGGCAGGCACGGAATCAAAATCGGGCACAGAACGGGTGTCTTCCAGGGTGTTCAAGAACCACGGCTCCGCCCCCGCCAAAAAGGCCGCGCCTTCGTAAATCTGGTAAAAGGGGTTGGGCATCACGATCAAGGCATCTCGTGTGCGATCCACCACTGCCTGTGCGAAGGCGAACAATGCCTCGCGGGTGCCGTTAACTGGCAGGATGTGTTGTTCGGCATCTAGCAGATTTGGGGCGATGGAAAAACGCTGCGCCAGCCAAGTGGCGATGGCTTCACGCAGCGCCAGCGTGCCCTTGGTGAGCGGGTAGTTTTCCAGCCCGCGCAGTTGCGCAGTCATCTCCGCCAGCACAAAATCAGGCGCGGCGTGTTTCGGCTCGCCGATGGACAGGGCGATGTGCGTTTTGTCCGCCGGTGGCACAATGCCGTCTTTCAGCACTCGCAGCTTTTCAAACGGGTACGGATGTAGCCGATGGAGGTCTGGATTCATGTTATTGGTGTTTTAGTTCGCGTCAGGAAAAACAGGCCGTGTAGTATACCGGAGAATGGGGGCGGATACACCGCGCCAAATCAGGGGCATAAAGGGGTGGATAGTGTCAATGAAGTGTGACGATTTTGGGCGATAAGCGTTGAAAACCGGGACTATCGGCCCGGTATTGTTGCTGCTGTGGGCTGCCACGTTTTGGGGCTCGGTGTGGTATCCGTTACGTCTGCTGGAAACCGCGGGGCTCAGTGGCCTGTGGACGACGTGGGTAATCTTCACCGTGGCCGCCGTGCCGGGGTTATGGTTGGTGTGGCCGTACCGCCGCACATTGTGGGAACAGCCCGGCCTGCTGCTACTTATCGCTCTGGCCAATGGCTGGCTGAACACCGCCTTTGTGCTCGCCGTGCTGGATGGCAACGTGGTGCGTGTGCTGCTGTTGTTTTATTTGTCGCCACTGTGGAGCACCTTGCTGGGGTGGTGGTGGCTCGGTGAGCGGCCCTCACGGTTTGGCCTGGCGACCTTGGCGTTGGCCATGGCGGGCGCGCTGCTCATGCTGTGGAATCCACAACTGGGTTTTCCCTGGCCACAGGACCAGGCCGATTGGTTGGCGATCAGCGCAGGTCTCGGTTTTTCGTTTTCCAATGTGGCGGTGCGGCGGCTGAAGCACCTGCCCTCGGTGATGAAGGCCGCGGTAACCTGGTGGGGCGTGGTCGTGGTCGTGGGGGTATGGCTGTTGCTCACACAGGCGCCCATGCCCACTATTTCCAGTAATGCCTGGATTGGGGCCGTGGCATTGGGTGGCATCGGTATCTTTAGTGCCTCGCTGGCGCTGATTGTCGGTGTGGAAAAAATGCCGGTGCATCGTTCGGCGGTGATTTTGTTATTTGAACTGGTGGCGGGGGCGGTGTCGTCGCAATTACTCACCGATGAAATTGTTACAGTGGTTGAATGGTCGGGAGGGGCGTTGATTATGCTGGCTGCCTATCTTTCAGCAAGAGATGCAGCAAACGATATTGATAGTGGAACGGGCTAAGAGAGTGAAGGGAGAAACCATGTACGCCATTTTGCATGTGAGTTTTATTGTTGCGGACACCGAAGCGGCACTGGCGTTTTATTGCGACGTGCTGGGCCTGTCGGTTAACCCGCAGCGCCCGGATCTGGGACATCCCGGCGCGTGGCTGGATTGTGGTGACCAGCAAATTCATTTGTTGGAAGTACCGAATCCCGACCCGATAACGGGGCGCCCTGTACACGGGGGAAGAGATCGGCACGCAGCCTTTGCCGTCGAAAATCTGGATGCGCTGTGTGCATCACTGGAAAAAGCGAGCATCGCATTCACTCGCAGCAAGTCCGGACGGCAGGCCCTGTTTTGCCGGGATCCGGACGGCAATGCGCTGGAGTTTATTGAAATACCGGGATGATTGTTGCGGTAGGCTTACGTTACCGACCAAACCGCAAACTCGTTACCATTGGGATCCGCAAAATGAAAACGCCGACCGCCGGGAAATTCAAAAATGGGTTTAATTACGGAACCGCCCGCCGTGGTAATTTTTTCCAAAATCTGTTCCAACGCATTGCT
>CAZXZI010000072.1:0-13829 GCA_964645165.1 uncultured Ectothiorhodospiraceae bacterium | reverse complement strand
AACCATGGAAACCTCCGAAGCGGCGATGGAAACCATGGAGAAAAAAGGCGTGGACACCGAACTCAAAGCCATCCATCCCATCAGTGGTGAAGAAGTACCAATTTACTCCGCCAACTTTGTGCTCATGGGCTACGGTGAAGGCGCGGTGATGGCCGTGCCGGCACATGATCAGCGCGACTGGGAATTTGCGCATGTGTATGGATTACCAATAAAACGTGTAATTGCGAGCAAGCAGCTTTTAAACGACTGGAATAAATCTATTGATGCTTTGCGTACTGATGGTATTCAGATTGATGAGTCGCACATTGCTCCATATGAGTTTATCAAGCACATCGAAAATGACCTCTTTAGGAGAGAGTTGTCTTCTGATACGGAACAAGTAATTGGGATATTGCACACACAGCTGCTCAGTGAATCGCCGTATCTTGAAAGTGGAATTTTAATAAATTCAGGTGAATTTACAGGTTTAAGTTCACAAGATGCCTTCAACGCCATCGCGGAACATTTAGAAAAAGCGAACAAAGGTAACAAGCAAACCAATTATCGTTTGCGCGATTGGGGCGTTTCTCGTCAGCGTTACTGGGGCACACCGATTCCCATCATTAACTGCAAAAGCTGCGGCGGCGTGCCCGTGCCGGAAGACCAGTTGCCCGTAGTGTTACCGGAAGACGTGGACTTCGAAGGCGTGGGTTCGCCCATCAAAAAGATGCCGGAGTTTTACGAAACCACCTGTCCTAAGTGCGGCGGAAAAGCCGAACGCGAGACCGACACTTTCGACACCTTCATGGAATCCTCGTGGTACTTCGCACGCTTCGCCTGCAAGGATAACAGCGACGCCATGCTTGATGAGCGCGCCAACTACTGGCTGCCCGTGGATCAATACGTCGGTGGTATCGAACACGCCATCCTGCATTTGTTGTACGCGCGTTTCTTTACCAAATTAATGAGAGATGCAGGCCTGTTAAATATCGACGAGCCGTTTGAAAAACTATTAACGCAAGGCATGGTGCTCAAAGACGGCACGAAAATGTCCAAATCCAAAGGCAATACCGTCGACCCGCAGGAACTCATCGCCCAATACGGTGCTGACACCGTGCGCCTGTTCACCATGTTCGCCGCGCCGCCGGAGCAGTCGCTGGAATGGAATGCCGATGCCGTGGAAGGCGCCTCACGTTTTCTTAAACGTGTGTGGCGCTTGGTGCACGATGAAGGCAAACAGGCTGCACTGAAACAATGGCAGACCGATGGCGCAAAGGTTGATGTTAGTGCATTGAATGACGAACAGAAAAAACGTCGCGCCGAATTGCACAGTCTGCTGGAACAGGCCAATCGCGATGTCGAAAGATATCAATTTAACACCGTGGTCGCCGCCTGCATGAAAATGGTTAACAGTCTTTCGCAAGTAAAAGAGGAAAATGATGTCACTTACGCCGAAGGTGTCGACATGCTGCTGCGTCTGTTATCACCCATCGTGCCGCACATCACCCACGCCCTGTGGAATGATTTGGGTTGCGCAGGCGAAGTGTTGAACGCCAGCTGGCCACAGGCCGATGCCGATGCCATGGTGCAAGATACGATTGAACTGGTGGTGCAGGTGAATGGCAAAGTGCGGGGCAAAATTTCTGTAGCGGCTGATGCGGCGAAGGATGCGATTGAGCGGGTGGCTTTGGCGGATGGAAATGTGCAGAAATTTATCGAGGGGAAGAATGTGGTGAAGGTGATTGTGGTGCCGGGTAGGTTGGTGAATGTTGTTGTTAAATGATTCCATAATGGGGTTTGATTCTTGAAGAATCTTCTACTTACAACATTTCTTGTAATAGCTTCTGGGTTTGCTTTTGCGGGAGGATCTGTTTTGCCTGATGGATGGCGTGAGGTGAGAGGGGAAGAAAGGTATCAAGAAATATTAAATTATTACATTGAAACACTAGTGGTTGGTGACTTTAATGGTGATGGGAAGAGCGAAGGAGCTACGATAGCGATTAGTCTCGACAATAATCAGCAAGCCCTTCTTGCTTTTATCTATGATTCAGGGTTGAAAGTAAATTGGCAGGTATTAGATGTGCTGGATTTCGATGGAAAGGTTTCCATGGGGGTAGGGTTGTATAAGCCAGGTGTTTATAAAGTAAATTGTGTGACGGGGGCTGAGTGCGCGAAAGGTTATAAAAAAGAAATAACTATAAATACTGATGCTTTTTCGTATTATCGCCCAGAGGGTGCGAGTTCATTGTTTATTTTTCAGGCGGGTAAATTTAATAGAGTGTGGGAATCCGATTAACCCATGGGCGTAATAGCGGAGCGTATTGCGCCGCATGTATTGAGTCTGTGCATGAATTCTCAGCCTGGCAAGCACGGATAATTTCTTAATTCTTATCGGAAGGCTGCGAGTCACTTTTCTTTGCGCGGCCAAAGTACCCGAAGGGGCATGCTAAAAAGTAACCAAAAGAAAGGCCGCCCTACGATTGGGTCGCTACGCGACTTCCCTGCGCTTCTCGCCTTCATTGGCGCAAAAATAAACTCGCTTCGCTCAAACAAATTTTTGCTTAACCCAATGATGGCTGCGATGCTCGGCTGTATCGAAGGGAAGAAAGTCAAAACCCAAGCCTAAACTTCAACCGGGGACAGACCTAAGGTCTGTCCCCTCTAAAATTAAGCCCGTAGGTCCGATTAGCGCAGCGTAATCGGACGCGTGTGCTTACAAATGCTGTACAGATGTTACCAATCTTAAGATGACCACGGGATGGATTAATGCCAAATTACCGCCGTGCATTCGTGCCGGAAGGCACCTGGTTTTTCACTGTCAATTTGTTGCAGCGGCATGGCAATGATCTTCTGCTGCGGGAAATTGAATTGTTGCGGCAGGTGGTGCGCCGGGTCCGCAACAAATATTCTTTTCACATCGATGCGTGGGTGGTGTTACCGGAACATTTGCATTGTGTGCTGACCTTGCCGCCCGGCGATAGTGATTTCAGTTTGCGGTGGCGGTTAATTAAGACAGGCTTTTCAAAAGCATTACCCAAAACAGGGCGGCTTTCTTCGGTGAGAAAAGCAGCGGGGGAACGTGGGATTTGGCAAAGGCATTTTTGGGAACATTTGATTCGAGATGAAATCGATTACCGGCGGCACGTGGATTATGTGCACGTGAATCCGTTGAAGCATGGCCATGTGGAACGTGTGCAGGAATGGCCGTATTCGACGTTTCATCATTATGTCGAACGCGGTATTTATCCGCTGGATTGGTGCGGTGATGTGAATGGGGTAATCGCCGGTGATGAATGACATGCGTCCGATTACGCTGCGCTAATCGGACCTACGGGCTTCGGGCTATTCCCGCAAAGGACTCCGGTGCTTGGTGCAATACGAAGGGATGAACGTCAAAAGCCAAACCATTCCCTCTCCCAAAACTGGGAGAGGGTTAGGGTGAGGGTTCAAAGGTAAACCTCCGAGCGCTCACCCCTCACCCCAGCCCTCTCCCCTCAAGGGGAGAGGTGGTTCGTAGGGTGGGCATCGCCCACCGATAAGATAAAGTTGGATTTTGTGCAATGGTGGGCGGTGCCCACCTTACGAGGGGCTGGGGTTTTGATGTTGACCTTAATCCCTTCTATGCAGCCGAGCATCGCAGTCTTCATTGGGTTGAGCAAAAAAATTGTTTGAGCGCAGCGAGTTTATTTTTGCGCCAATGAAGGCGAGAAGCGCAGGGAAGTCGCGTAGCGACCAAATCGTAGGGTGGCCTTTTCTTTGGTTCCGTTTCTTTTGGCCACTCAAAAGAAATGAACACTCAGCTTCCGCCGGAAAATAAATAAGACAACTGGACAAATAGCTGCGGAACCGCCACCAAAACCCTGTTGGGGTTCGTAAACTCACTGCCAACCTACAGACTGGATTCCGGCCTTCGCCGGAATGACGGGTTGTATTTGAAGCTTGAAAATATCCACAGTAGCGCTACGCAACCTGCTCAATCCGCTTGTAATCGTCTTTATTCCGTTTGTTGGTCTGCTGCAAATCATAAACCCCCTGCCAGTTAATCCAATACTCTGCACTGGTGCCCAAATAACTGGCGAGACGTAGCGCGGTATCCGGTGTCAGGGCGCGCTTGCCATTGAGTAACTCATTGGCGCGCGGATAACTGATATGCACGTCACGGGCAAAACGGCTTTGGCTGATGCCCATGGGTTGCAGATATTCTTCCCAGAGCACGATGCCGGGATGTTCTACGTCAAATCCAATATCCATCATGGTCTCCTCATCGTGATCTGCTAATCGTGGTAGTCGACAATCTCGACATCCTCTGCCTTTCCATCGTTAAAACGAAAACAAAGGCGGTATTGCTGATGAATGCGAATGCTGTGCTGCCCTTTACGGTTACCTTTTAATGCCTCAAGCCGGTTGCCGGGCGGTATGCGCAAGTCGTCCAGTTTTTTTGCCATGTGTAACATGGTGAGCTTGCGTTTTGCGACCGATTCGATAGCTTTCAGAAATACCGTTGCTTTGCCGGTGGTGAATAGTTGTTCCGTTAGTCGGCAGGCAAAAGAGACTATCATGCGTTTAACTATAATTGGTGTCGTTATAATGTCAAGCATGATGAGCCTCAAACGTCGGAATCACGTACAATTCCCTCATGCGTCATATACTGACATTACTACTATTGCTCGTCCTCACCGCCTGTGGTTTTCACTTGCGTGGGGCGGTGCAATTGTCGCCTGCGCTGGCGGAAATGACCCTGCGTGATGCGAGACCTGCGACGGACGTTGCGCCCGAGCTCCGTCGTGCATTAAAAAGCGAGGGAATCCGCCTTAGCGATTCCGCGTCGCTGGTGCTGCAAGTAAAAGCGGAGCGCTACGGCAAGCGGGTGCTGTCGGTGAATTCGTCCGGTGGCGCGCAAGAATACGGGCTCAGTTATTCCGTGTCTTTTTCATTGACGGGGGAAGCAGGTGCGCCGTGGCTGGCCGAGCAAACCGTCACCGTGACGCGTGATTTGCGCTTTGATGCCAACGCGGTGCTAGGTACAGGCAACGAAGAAACACAGCTAAAAACTGAGATGCGCCGCGATGCGGTGTTGCAGATTTTGCGACGCCTGCAAAAGGCCAAGCCGTTGCGAGCATCGCCCCTCACCCCAGCCCTCTCCCCCAAGGGGGCGAGGGAGCTAATGAGGCAGTGAAATGAAGTTGTATCCCGACAAACTCGAAGCGGCTTTGAAAAAGGTTTTATTGCCCGTGTATTTTTTCAGTGGTGATGAACCCCTACAATTGGGCGAGGCCGCGGATGCGGTGCGCCGCGCCGCGCGCGAGCAGGGTTTCACCGAGCGTGAGGTGATGCACGCGGAAAAGGGTTTCGACTGGAATGAATTGCTGATGGCGAGCAATGCCATGTCACTGTTCGCGGAGAAAAGGGTGATTGATTTACGCCTGCCCTCGGGCAAACCAGGCAAAGATGGCGGCGCAGCGTTGGTGGAATACGCCGGGCGCCCACCGGAGGACACGGTGCTGTTGATCAGCAGCGGCAAGGTGGACAAATGTTCGCAGTCGGCCAAGTGGTACACGGCTTTGGACAAGGTCGGCGCGACGTTACAGGTGTGGCCGGTGGAAGCACCGGAGATGCCGCGTTGGTTGGATCAGCGCCTGCGCACCCGGGGTCTGCAACCGGAACAGGATGCGGTGCGAATTATCGCTGAACGGGTCGAAGGGAATTTATTGGCGGCGGCGCAGGAAGTGGACAAGCTGGTGCTGCTCAATGGCGAAGGCGCGCTGTCGGCTGAGCAAGTCGAGGCGGCGGTAGCGGACAGCGCCCGTTTCGATGTATTTGGTCTGGTGGACGCAGCGCTGGAAGGTGATACGACGCGCTCAACCCGCATGCTCGATGGCCTGCGTGGCGAAGGTGTGGAGCCCATATTGGTGCTGTGGTCACTGACCCGTGAGCTGCGCAGCCTGGCAGATATGGCGGCACAGATTGAAAGTGGCAAAGGCGTGGATGGCGTGCTGGCGCGGGTCTGGGGCAAGCGCAAAGGGCCGGTAAAAGCCGCACTACTACGCCATAATCGCGCCCGCTGGCAGCAGATGTTGCGCCGTGCCGCGCGGTTGGATCGCGTCATAAAAGGCGCCGCCGCGGGCAATGCCTGGGATGAGTTGTTACAATTAACCTTATTGATGGCCGGGGTGCAGCTATTTCGCGCCGTCGGCTGAATGCGGTTGAACGTCAGCGGCCTATCGTAGAAGACCGGCTAAATTGTTTTTCCGTCGCTCCGGCGAAGGCCGGGGTCTAGAATAAAGTAGATGGCTCTGGATTCCGGGCTTCGCCGGAATGACGGGGTAGTGTGATACGCAGGCTAAAGAGAATCGACATGATGGATATTAAAAATTATATGACCGAGCTGGGTCAGCAGGCGCGCGCCGCTTCACGCGCCATGGCGCGTGCGGAAACAAAGGCGAAGAATGCCGCCTTACTGAATATTGCCGAGGCGATTATGGCCGCGCAGGGTGAGCTTCTTGCAGAGAATGCCAAAGATTTAGCGCAGGGTAAAAAAGACGGCCTCGATGATGCGCTGCTGGATCGGCTGGAACTCAATGCCGAGCGCATTGCGGGCATGGCCGAAGGTTTACGGCAGATCGCCGCGTTGCCCGATCCCGTGGGCGAAGTCAGTGGGATGCAATACCACGAATCCGGCCTGCAAATCGGCAAGATGCGTGTACCGCTGGGTGTTATCGGTATCATTTACGAATCACGTCCTAACGTGACGGCGGACGCGGCTGGGCTGTGTCTGAAGTCCGGCAATGCGGCGATTCTGCGTGGTGGTTCCGAGTCGAAACATTCCAACCAAGCCATTGCCAAAAGCATTCATGCGGGGCTGGAAAAAGCCGGGCTACCTGCGGCTGCCGTGCAGGTGATCGAGACCACCGACCGCGCCGCAGTGGGTGAGTTGATCACTATGCCGCAGTACGTGGACGTCATCGTGCCGCGCGGTGGCAAGGGTCTCATCGAGCGCATCTCGCGCGATGCCCGGGTGCCGGTGATCAAACATTTGCACGGCGTGTGTCATGTGTTCATCGACGCCGCTGCTGATTTGGACAAGGCAGTGGCCATTGCCTTTAACGCCAAGTGCCACCGTTACGGTGTGTGCAATGCGATGGAAACCTTGTTGGTCGATGAAGCAATCGCTGCCGAAGTGTTGCCGCGTTTGCAAACCGAGTATGCGAAAGAAAATGTTGAGCTGCGCGGTTGTTCGCGCACACGGGATATTCTTTACGGTATCAACGCGGCCACCGAGGAAGATTGGGACGAAGAATACCTGGCACCAATTTTGTCGATTCGTGTGGTGGATGATTTGGATCAGGCCATTGAGCACATTCACCAGCACTCCTCCGGGCACACCGAAGCCATCGTTACCGAAGACTACACTCGGGCGCGGCGTTTCCTCGCTGAGGTGGATTCCTCGTCAGTAATGGTTAATGCGTCAACGCGTTTTGCGGATGGTTTTGAATACGGCCTGGGTGCGGAAATCGGCATCTCCACCGATAAGATTCACGTGCGAGGGCCTGTGGGACTAGAAGGTTTGACCTCGCAAAAATACATCGTGCTGGGTGACGGGCAAGTCAGAGGTTAAATGCGGCCAGTGACGAGTATCAAGGGACGAGGAGCTAGGGAAGACCGGGTGGGTGGGGTTTATAAGCCTAGCCACTCGATACTCGCTCCTAGAAACTACCCATGATCGGCATTTTTGGTGGCACTTTCGATCCCGTGCACTTCGGCCATCTGCGTCCCGCGCTGGAGGTGAAACAGGCGCTGGGTTTGCGTGAGATGCGTTTGATCCCCGCCTTTCAGCCCCCACATCGTGAAGCACCCGTGGCCAACCCCGGTCAGCGGCTGACCATGTTGCGCGCCGCAGTGGGCGATGAGCCTGACCTGTTGGTGGACAATCGTGAGATGCGTCGCGAAGGCGAGTCTTACATGGTGGACACCCTGGCCTCTTTGCGTGAAGAGTTGGGTGATGAACCACTATGTCTGGTGCTGGGCAGCGATGCCTTTTTACAGTTAGACAGCTGGCACGAGTGGCAGCAGATTCTCGAGTTGGCCCACATCGTGGTCACCCACCGCCCCGGCTGGCAGCTGGATATAAACGAGGCGAGTCCGGCGTTGCAGGCCTTGTGGCACGAGCGGCAGGCCAATGATCGCGACCAACTGGCAGCCAGTCCGGCAGGCAATATTTTTTCGCAAAGCGTAACGCCACTGGATATCTCCGCCACGCAGATTCGTGAGCTGGTTGCTGCGGGTCAGAATCCTCGTTACCTGGTACCGGAGCCGGTATGGAATTTAATTCGTACGCAAGGCCTTTACGGGGTTTGCAGCAGTAAAGAGAAGATTGAACAAAAAACCGAGTCGGCAATTGCAGACTAAAACGCAGACGTGGCAGGATACATTATGAAGATAAAAGCATTAACAGAACTAGTTTTTGAGGCGCTGGATGATTTGAAGGCGGTGAATGTGCGTGTGTTGGATGTGCGCGAAAAAACCAATGTCACGGATGTGATGGTGGTGGCGACCGGAACCTCGGCTCGACATGTAAAGTCATTGGCGAATAATGTGGTTGTTGAGGCCAAAAAAAATGGTGAAATACCCATCGGTGTCGAAGGTGAAGATACCGGTGAATGGGTGCTGGTCGATCTGGGCGATGTAGTGGTACATATTTTACAAGCAGAAATTCGTGACTTTTACCAGTTAGAAAAATTGTGGGACGCTGAGTCAGTGGATCAAGCTGAGTATTCTAACGGCTAGTTGCAGTTTTTAGGGGCGGCGAGCATGCGCATTTCACTGGTTGCTGTCGGCACCAAGATGCCAGTTTGGGTGGAGCAGGGTTATCAGGAATACGCGCGCAGAATGCCAGCGGATTGCCATGTGCAGTTAGTGGAAATTGCTGCCGGTAAGCGCGGTAAGAGCGCAGACATCGCGCGCATCACCCGGCAGGAAGGCGAAAAAATGCTGGCGGCCGTGCCTAAAGGTGCGCGCATCGTCAGCCTGGAAGTGACGGGGCGGCCATGGAGCACCGAGGTTTTGTCCACGGAGTTGGATCACTGGTTGCACGATGGTCGTGATGTGGCACTGCTCGTCGGTGGCCCCGAAGGCCTGTCACCTGGGTGCGTGGCCGCCGCTGAGCAACGCTGGTCGCTGTCCAATCTCACCTTGCCGCATCCCCTGGTGCGTATCGTAGTGGCCGAGCAGTTGTATCGCGCCTGGAGTATTTTGCAGAATCATCCCTACCATCGGTAAGCGCTGTTCTCGCCTCACTGGAAATAGTCATGCCCCTGCCTGATCTCTATCTTGCCTCCGCTTCCTCTCGTCGCCGTGAGTTACTGGCACAAATTGGGCTTATGGTCGAAGTTGTCCCACAATCGGTGGCGGAGCATCGGCTGGCTAACGAATCTCCCGAAAATTATGTGCAACGTCTCGCGCTGGAAAAGGCGCAGGCGGGATTGGCGGCACTTACTGTCGATGGGTATCGTCCGGTGCTGGGGGCGGATACGGCAGTGGTGGTGGATGAGAGGATTTTGGGCAAACCTAGGGATGAGGCCTCGGCACTGGCGATGTTAATGTTGCTGTCGGGGCGCAGGCATCGGGTTTTATCGGCGGTGGCCGTGGTGGGGAGGGACAATCTCGGGCAAGATAGGCTGGAGGTCTGCCTGAACCAAAGTCGGGTGACTTTTCGGGATATCTCAGAGCAAGAGTGCCGCGGCTATTGGCGCACAGGCGAACCGATGGACAAAGCCGGTGCCTATGGGATTCAGGGGCAGGCGGCGGTGTTCGTTGCACACCTTGAGGGCAGCTATTCCGGGGTGATGGGGCTACCGCTGTTTGAGACCGGCGAACTCTTGAGCCGGTTTGGCATCCAACGGCTGCGCGAAAAATAAAAAAGGAATAGTAAACAGCACCATGAATGAAGAAATCCTGATCAATGTGACCCCCCGCGAAACCCGGGTGGCGATGGTGGAAAACGGCGTATTGCAGGAGCTGTTCATCGAGCGCACCAGCCGTCGCGGCCTGGTGGGCAATATTTATCGCGGCAAGGTGGTGCGGGTACTGCCGGGCATGCAGGCGGCATTCATCGACATTGGCCGCGAGCGCACGGCCTTTCTGCATGCCTCGGATATTGTGAGTCGTGTCAAAAATGGCAATGGCAATGGCAATGGCAATGGCTCTGGAGCTGGTAACGGCTCGGACAATGCTTCAGGGAATGGCGCGGGTAGTGGAGAGCACAACAAACCCGAAGACAATATTGTCGACCTCCTGCATCAGGGACAGGAATTACTGGTGCAAGTGGTGAAGGACCCTCTGGGTAGCAAAGGGGCACGATTGACCACACACCTTTCGGTGGCGGCACGATTTCTGGTGTACATGCCGGACGAAGATCACATCGGTATTTCGCAAAAAATTGAAGGCGAGGCCGAGCGGCAGCGCCTGCGAGATTTGCTCAGCGAGCTGTCGGCAGATATGGGCGGCGGTGGTTATATCGCGCGTACCGTGGCGGATGGTGTCAGTGAGGAGGAACTGCGCTCTGACGTGGAGTTTCTGCGCAAACTGTGGGAAGAAATTCAGGAGCGCGATAAAACCAGCGGGCCCAGTACCCTGGTGCACGGCGATTTGTCGCTGGTGATGCGTACCATGCGCGATCAGGTGGATATCGACATCGAAAAAGTCCGCATCGATTCACGCGAAAATTTTGAGAAAGCGAAAAAGTTTGCCAGCAAGTTTATCCCGGCCATGGCGGATCGGATTGAATACTATCCGGGGGAGCGACCCATCTTTGATCTCTACGGTATCGAAGATGAAATTCAAAAGGCCTTGAGCCGCAAGGTGCAGTTGAAGTCGGGCGGTTATTTAATTGTGGATCAAACCGAGGCGCTGACCACCATCGACGTGAATACAGGTGCCTTTGTGGGGCATCGCAATCTCGAAGAAACCATTTTTAAAACCAACCTGGAAGCGACGTTGGCCATCGCCCGACAGATACGGCTGCGCAATCTTGGTGGGATTATTATTCTCGACTTTATCGACATGAAAGACGCTAGCCACCGTGAGCAAGTGATGCGCGCGCTGGAAAAAAATCTCGAGCGGGACAAAGCGAAGAGCCACATCTGCGAAGTCTCCGGTTTGGGATTGGTGGAGATGACACGCAAGCGAACCCGGGAAAGCCTCGAGCATGTGTTGTGTGAAGCCTGTCCCTGTTGTGAAGGACGAGGCTCGGTGCGTACGGCAGAAACCGTGTGTTATGAGGTGTTTCGTGAACTGATTCGAGAATCACGTCAATACGAGACGGAACAGTTTCTGGTGCTGGCATCGCAGGAGGTTGTCGATTTAATGTTAGACGAAGAGTCGGCAGGGGTGGCGGAGTTGGAAGAATTTATCGGCCGTCCCATTCGTTTTCAGGTGGAAAGTCTTTACACCCAGGAACAGTTTGACGTGGTGTTGATGTGACACTTCGTTGTCAAAATTTGTACTTTGATGTTATGGGCTGAGAGTCTTGGCCGATCTTTTCGTAAATAAGAGAAACACGATTTATCGACTCATTTGGGTGAGTGCCTGGTATGCCTTTGCCGCTGTTGTGGTTCTGGCTGCCACGCTATTCGCCGCTGCCCGACTTTTGCTGCCGTATGCAGATCAATACAACACCGAACTTGGCGAACGCCTCAGTAGTTATTTAAATCAACCGGTGCTAGTGCGTGCGCTGGACGCGGAATGGCATGGTTGGGGGCCGTCATTGGTACTGCGTGATGCAACCTTGTTGGACAGTATGGGTGAACAGCCGGTGCTGAGCCTCAAAAAAGTACGTCTCGGTTTTGATTTGCTGAGCTCGGCGCGTCATTGGCAACCTGTGTTTTCCAATATCACATTGGTGGGCGTTGATTTAGTGTTGACGCGTAACAAAAAAGGAGAATTTTCAGCAGCAGGGATATCTAAGCAGAAAAAGAGTGTGTCACGAAAGCCAAAAGATTCCGCTTTAGTGATGGCTTGGCTATTTTCACAAGGTCGTTTAGGTTTAGAAAACAGCAACATTACCTGGCGCGATGAAATGGGCGCTGGACGGGTAATGCATTTTTCGGCAGTCAACGTTAGTCTGCGCAATGATGGTGATCGACATCAGCTGAATGCCTCGTTGGATTTGTCACGTAAGTTGGGCAAATCGTTGGTGTTGCGGGTGGATATGCACGGCAACCCCTTGCAGGCAGAAGGGCGACGTACGCAACTTTATTTGGCCGGTGAATATGTTCATTTAACAGAATTATTTGAACCGCAGTCGCTGGCGGGTGTGAACGTGTCGGTAAAAAATGCCAGCTTCCGACTTTGGGGGCGGTGGAAAGATGGGCAATTACAACGCATAAATGGCAATGCCGACGCCGATGGTTTGGCCTTGGTGCCCGTGGCTATCGATTCAGATAAAAAACCATTACTGCTGAATCGGGCTTCTGCAGATTTTGACTGGAGGATCGTGGAAGGTGGTTGGCAGTTCGATGCAAATAAGTTGCAGCTTGCGAATCAATCCCGACAATGGCGGCCAGCACGTGTGTCATTAAGGTTCGTAAAGCCCACAGAAGATGCGGCCAAGTTTGATGCCTACGCCAGCTTTTTACAGTTAGAAGATATTTCACAAATTCTTTCGCTATTTTCAGTGGGTGGTGAGGCTGTCCAATTGCCCTTGTTTGCGATTAGTCCCCGGGGCGAAATTCAAGATGCTGAAGTAAGTTGGCAAGCGGGAGATGTTCCACAATACCATTCCTATGCTCGGTTACAGAATGCTTCAGTCAATGCCTGGCGGGCGATACCAACGGCAAAAAATGTTGACGGTCAACTATGGTTAGACTCTGCAAATGGGCAAGTTGAACTACAGCACGCGACAGTAATTCTGGACTTCCCCAGTTTGTTTCGCTGGCCATTGGCGGTGGATGAGTTGCGCGGCAATGTGGCCTGGCGACAGAAAGGGGATAGCTGGCAAATTATCGGCCGCAATTTGGAAGCCAGAAATGAAGATATTACGGCGTCTGCGACTCTGGATGTGACTCACGATGATGTGAACCAATCGCCGTTTATGTCGTTGTTGGTCAATTTCCACGACGGCGATGGTAGCCAGATCGCACGATACCTTCCAACGGGGATTATGGCAGTGGAGGCCGTGGACTGGCTTGATGAGGCCATTGTCGATGCGCAGGTAAGGTCGGGCGGAGCAATTTTTCACGGGCGTTTGGCGGACTTTCCATTTGACCGGGGAGAGGGTCGATTTGAAGTTAGTTTTGCGGTAGAGAATGCCAGCCTGAATTATGCAAAAGATTGGCCGCCGATAACGGGTATTGCGGCAGACGTGTATTTCACTGGTCGTGGAATGTCGGTAGTGGCGCAAAAAGGAAAAATATTTTCTAACGACGTTCAGTGGGCAAAGATCAATATTGATGATATGACATCAATGCCGATGCAGCTGAGAATTCAAGGTGAAGTTCAAGGCGCGACACAGGAGAAACTCGATTATTTGGTAAACAGTCCGCCACTTTATTCTGCTTTTGCGCAACACCTGGATGGCATGACGGCTGAAGGGGATAGTTTGCTGAATTTGGATATTCAGCTGCCTATTGGCAATAGTGATGCAGTTACGGTGAATGGGTGGTTGACGATGGAGGAAAATACTTTATCGATCCCGCCTCTGGGTCAGGTATTAAGCGAGGTGGGTGGCCGACTGGATTTTTCTCAGGACGGCTTATATGCAAAAAATATCCAAGCCGAATTATTTGGCCAGACAACACAAATTAATATCACTTCCGATGAGGCTAGTCTGAATCGTAAAGTGAGAATTCGCGCCC
>CAZXZI010000071.1:0-14018 GCA_964645165.1 uncultured Ectothiorhodospiraceae bacterium | reverse complement strand
GCCACTCCACAACCCGCTGGACAGCAACACGGCGGCCATTGTCGCGGTGCCGAGCATGAGTGGCAGACGCCAATAAAACACAGTCCACAATGCGGCGAGAAACAGACTGCTCCATACAATGCACATTACAAGTTCTCCGGTGTTACCGATTTGTTTTTCAATGAATCCGCGCTGGTAATTTCGGCTGGCTCCGCGCTCAGCACTGGAGCATCAATCTCCACCGGTGTGGCGCCATCCACTCCCGGGATAAAACATTCGTTTTCATCATTGCACACCACGCCCTCAGTATCCCAAGGTAGTTGGCGATATACCGCGAGATCATCCAGCCCCAGCAACGGATATTTAATAATCTCAAAATAGGGTGAAGTATCGAAGTCGCGCGGCACGAACAATCGCGTATTGCGTTTGTAAAGTTTGACCTTACCGTCTTCTGAGCGGTGCACCACTGGCAGAATGGGAAATTGCACCGAACTAAAGGCTGAAGCGATCATCGTGGAGCATACGGTGCGTGTGGGTAAGCCAATGTTGTGCTCAAATAGACTGGAGCGCCAGCGCCGTGGCAGAAATCCGTAAGGAAACAGAAAACGTCCAAGATCCAGCAGCTGGCGCACATCGTAGTCACGCCCCAAATGCTGTACGGCAAAATCCACCACTCGGTTCACATCGACACGCTGCAATCCCGTGGGACGGCAAATGCGCACGTGGTCATCCGCATACACACTCAATGAGCTGACGATCGCGCCTTTGCCAAGCAGCGGTTCAATAATCAGTTGATCATTAGGATCACCGTCGTATAGCCAGCTTACGTGCTCCCGAACGGTTTCATCTTCAATATCGTGCAGGCGGCCGATATACAGTGCGGAATGCGTCCACTGACTTTGCGTGATGGTTTTGATCACATCACTGACGCGCGAACGCCCCTCCACCAGCAGCACATCGCAGGGACGCATCTCAAAACTCAGCCGATCAAAATCACACTGAGGCACCCCCACCAGGGGACGCTCGTCCGTCAGCCAATTAATAATCTGGTTACCTATCCAGGCAAAGGGGTTTGTCACGTTGTAAATACCTGATTATATTTATTTTATTATTTGCCACCACGCTAATAATAGTGGGAAGCCCAGCCTTTTGCATCGGCACTTTTACCGCATTTTGTGCTCAGACCCGGTAGCGGGCGCAAAATTACGGTACTGACGATTTCTCATACTAAGAATGGCGGCCAAAAAGCTGATTTCTCTAGTGAATTGCGGCGGTGATCGTCATTATTTGTGTCTCTATTCTCCGTTAGCGGTAGACGATAACTTGCACTTCGGCAATATCACCCGGCAGGTGGGTCGGAATGCCCCTTGAAATAGGTTAAAATGGCACCACTTTCAGAGACTTGGCATCAAGCTTGTCGTTTTGGCAGCGACCTCACAAATAGTTTCTAGCAGCTGAAATTACAAAAGTTGGGACGTTGATGAAACCTCATCGCAAACACAGGACAAGCATGAAAAAACATTCCATTGCATTATTAGGCCTCGGCTTGCTCACCTTAGTACTGGTGACTGCTGTGGTCGTCGCCGCACAAACGCCTGGTCACAAATTGCTTGGCGATGTCGCTATGTTGGCCAAATCTGTCAGCGCCGATACTACCCGCGCGTTGGACAGCGTATTTGAAAAAACCGACTACAATTGGCCGCCTGCCGGTGAACAAAGTGTGCCACCATTGGTGCTCAACAAACTACCTGATGATTTTGGCAAAATACTCAGCGTAAAAAAACGCCGTGAGTTATTTTTGCGCGCCCTGCTGCCCATCGTGCTCATTGAAAACCAACGCCTGCACGAGCAGCGGGAGCTGGCCACATGGCTGCTGGAAGACCAGCTGCCCGCAAAAGGCAGCCACATGCGTGACTGGTTAACAAAAGTGGCCAAACAACTGCGTGTACGGGGTGATCTCAACAAGCCCGCCGTGCGCAAAAAACTCCTGATACGTCTCGATGAAATCCCGCCTGCGCTGGCCTTGGCGCAAGCGGCCATCGAAACTGGCTGGGGTAGTTCCCGCTTTGCGCTGCAAGGTAACAGCTTGTTCGGACAATGGACCTTCGTCAAAGCTAGTGGGCTCACGCCTGAGAATCGTGATACCGATGCCACCCATCTGGTGGCCAGCTTTCCGGATCTGCGCGCCTCGGTACGCGCCTACATGCGCAACCTGAACACCAGTAATGCCTATCATGAATTCCGCACCTTCCGCGCGGAAGCCCGCGCTACTGGCAAACCGCTGCGCGCTTACCAATTGGCGGTTCACTTGCACCGTTATTCGGCACGAGGCGAGAATTACATCGCCGAGATTCAGCGTATCATTCGCAGCCCCGCCATTGCGGCCCTGGCAGAGGCCAGCTTGGTGCGTAATTCACAAACCCTGGCATCCAGCGAAGACAAATCTGACGGCTAGTACTCTTTCTCTCTCACGGTTTCATCAACTGGACAGCTTGTAAAGAAAGCCACTGGTGAGTACGGGCAAAGTGAAAATTTGCGAAACCGCGGTGTTTGCGCGTTAGCAATTAAACATTTTGCGCTAGTTTTTAACACCGCAACGTACCGTTAGGGATTTTTTCAAAGGCCGGTCTGTCACGGCACTATCCACAAATGACTAAACCAAAAATAGCGTCCCGGTTGGGACGAAGGCGCCGTGCAATTGTAGCGGCTACGGCCGGTCGGTAAGGCCGCCGCTGCCTGAACGACAAACTGCCGCTTTTTTCGATCCAACCATTCCACCGCCACCGCACCCTGACCTGATACAAAACAAGACAGCTGATCCAGCCGCGCATCGCCTTTTGCCAGCTCAACTTCCAAGCGTGGCGCGGTATTGGCGGCGACCAACGGACTCCAAGGCTGCACCTTGCGAATGGCAAAGGCCATGCTCAGCAGCTTTTGTTTGAAATCCGGCAACGAGGCAAAACGTTCGGCCATGGGAAAACGCGGCAAGACACGCAGATCCGCACTAAAACCCACTGGGCCGGATTGCTGACCAAAGGCCACCAAACCCATCTTACTAACCAAATCTGTCAGCATTTCGCTGTATTCGCCGTAAGGATAGGCAAACAGCGTGGGCGCCTTCCCCAGCTCGGTGGTAATCCGCTGCTGGGCTCGGTTTAGGTCGGTCTGCAGGCGCATCTTCCATTGCTCGGTCGTTTCACCTGGCAGGCGTCGAATCAGGTAATCATGGCTGGCGGAATGATTTTCAAAACTCGCGCCGTGCTGCTGCATATCGCGCATCTGCTGCCAACTCATGTAGGCCTTAAAATGCTGATCTACGCCATCGGTGGCAACAAATACGGTGAAGGGCCAGCCGCGTTCACGCAATCTTGGATAGGCCTGTTCAAACACGGATGTGTAGGCGTCATCAATGGTGATCGCAGCCACTCGTCCCGGGAATGGTTTTTGCTGTCGCAGGTAATCGACCACTTTTGTCAACGGCCAGACCTGATAACCCGCCTGTGCCAGATAATCCAGATGCGCATCAAATTGCGCCAGGCGCACATTGGTGGAAGGGTGTTCATTCACGCCAAAATGGTGATACATGAGCACCACAGCCTGAGACTCTTGCGCAGACGCAACGGCCATTGCGCCGCTCAGTAATAATACCGACAACACCCTCACCACACCGTGATAGCAACGCCATTTCAATCGTGACAACAAAAACATAGGTTAAATTCTATACCGTTTAGGGGTGTGTTAGCATCTTAGAAGAGCAGTCCGGGAGTTACCGTGATTCAGCACATTTCAGGCTACAACACCAAGCGTCTCATCAGCTACTTTGCTGTTGGTCTAGCATGCCTGTTTTTTGTCAGTGCAGCAGCTACTACCGCCAGTGAATTTCCCGGTCGTGCAACCTATCCCAACGTGGACGTGATTGAATTAGACGCGCTGAAGGAAATGCTCGGCAGTGCTGTTCTCGTCGATGTGCGCTCTGCTTACGAATACCACACACTGCGCATTAAATCGGCGATCAACATCCCGGTCGCCGAAGACCGTTTCGTCAGCAAAGTGAGTCAGCTGCGGGCCTCCACCAACAAGCCCATTGTCTTTTACTGCAACGGTCGCACCTGCATGAAATCTTACCAAGCCTCGGAAAAATGCGTTTCCGCCAATATCCCCGACGTGCATACCTATGATGCTGGCATTATGGATTGGGCAAAAGCCTATCCCAAAGATTCGCTGCTACTTGGAAAATCGTTGAACAACCCCAGATTATTGATCAGCAAAACTCAATTCAAAAAACACCTGCTCGACCTCGATCAATTTGCCAACAAAGTGGCCAGTGAGAAATATATCGTGCTGGATGTGCGCGATCGGTTTCAACGGGATGCGTTGGCCATTTTTCCCGGTCGCGAAGAGCGGGCTTACCTGGACCAAACCAAAAAACTGGATCATTACATTCGCCTCGCAAAAAAACAAAAGCGTGCCTTACTCATTTATGATGCTGCCGGCAAACAAGTACGCTGGCTACAATACTACCTGGAATACAAACGCGCACCCGACTACTTTTTTATGAAAGGCGGCGCCCGTGCATTTTATACCGCAATGACCAATCAATTTATTAAACGAAAATAAGGGCTACAAATTTCATGCGCGATTTTATTCGGCACCCTTCTAATATTCCTATCGATTTTCAACTGGAAGAATTAGTCACCGATGGTAGCGAGTATCTAAAAAATGTCAGCGAAGGAGGTCTTGCCTTTCATTCTGCGGTAACACTGGAACCCGGCACGACAATTCGTATTAAAATTCCACTGATGTCGCCCGTGTTTCAGGCCATTGGTAAAGTCACCTGGTGTCACCCGATACAAAATATGTTTGAAATCGGCATTCAATTTTTGGATGAAGATGACTCTTTTCGCGCACGTATGGTCGAACAGATTTGCCACATCGAACAATACAAGCAAGAGGCACTGGAAAAAGATGGGCGTCACCTCAGTGGCGAACAGGCTGCGGTGGAGTGGATTCAAAAATTCGCAACCCATTTTCCTGGCATTGATAAAAATTCGAAAAACGACACCAACTGACATCGGTTAGTGTGCCGTCAAACAACTACGCAGACCCAAAACATGAGCGAACAAATTCAAGACCTGTTGGATGATGTCGAGCATCTTATTTCGTTACCAGCGGCTTACGTGCGACTGAATGAACTGGTGGAAGACCCCACCAGCAATGCTGACGAAATCGGTCATGTCATTACCCAAGACGTCTCACTCACTGCCCGGCTTTTAAGAGTGGCGAACAGTCCGCTGTACGGATTTTCTACTCAGATTGACACTGTGTCCCGTGCAGTCACCGTGCTTGGTACTCAGCAAGTTCGCGATCTGGCGCTGGCCACATCTACCTGCAAGACTTTTACTGGCATCCCCAATGACCTGGTTTCCATGGAAAGTTTTTGGGAACACAGCATCCTTTGTGCATTAAGCGCACGCACTCTCGCCATGGAATGTCTCAAACGTCAGCGTGAGGCCGTTTTTGTTGCGGGCCTATTGCACGATATTGGCCAATTGGTGCTCTACCATCTCTTGCCTGATCTCTCCCGAAAAACACTGCAAGCCTGTCACGATGGCCCCGATGAATTAGAATCTCAAGATGCTGAACGTGAGATCATTGGTTTTGATCACGCCGAAGTCGGCGGCGAATTGGCGCACCGATGGTCGCTACCCACTAATCTTCAAGAATGCATCGCCTATCATCACGACCCTGCACAGGCCAAACAAAACCGAGTTGAAACAGCCATTGTGCACATTGCCAACAGCATTGCTGCTCTGGCTGAACACAACACACAAGACCTGGATCATGCGCCGCGCATTCATGATATCGCGTGGGAACTCACCGGACTTAATAAGGATATTATTGCGCCCACCGTTGCTAGCGCACAGGCACAAATTGGCGGTGCGCGTGCACTGCTAATCGGTGATTAAGCAGAACCGCTGTATTGTTTACATCGCAAAAAGCCACGACCAAAAAAGGTCGCGGCTTTTTATTAAGTCAAAGATGAATGGTTTTACATTGCCATGGCGAGAGTCTCATCCTTGGTTACATTTATTTCACTCAACAATACAGCGGCATCCTGCTCACCCTGTGCAGCGGCCAGATCCAGCCAGTAACGTGCTTGGTGTGTGTCTCGCGGCACATCAATACCTTTCGCAAACAGGCGTCCCAGGCTTAACTGCGCCAACGCATGTCCCTGCAGTGCCGATTCTTCCATCCATTTCATTGCTAAGGTCATGTTAACTTTCATGCCCAAACCATGCTGGTACATACCGGCTAATTTGTACTGCGCATCAGCACTACCTTTTTGGGCATAAACATCAAATTCGGAAGCGGCAATTTGATACATATGGCGGCCTTCATCCGCATCGGCACGCACTTCTTTTGCACCCTTGGTAAAAATTGCGCCTAATTGATAATAGGCATCCGGATGACCTTGCTCTGCGGCCTTGCGATACCATTCAACTGCGGCCTTCACATTGTCTTGTTCTTCTGCGTAAATTTTACCCAATGAATACTGCGCATGCACCACACCTTTCTCGGCAGCTCTGCGTGTCCATTTCAGTGCTTCTGCCTGCAGATCTTTCGCATAAATTTTCTTTTCCTCAAACAAGCGCATCAGCATGTGTTCCGCACCAGCTTCGCCGGCATCGGCTGCGCCCATGAAATCCTGTCCAGCTTTTGCGTAATTACCCACGGCGTAGGCCATGAGTCCATCTTCATAAAGATTGGCTTGCGCACCAAAAGACACAATACTCAATGTCAGACCGAGAATCGCATGGCGAAATATCACTGTGGCACTGCCTGTAGCGTTCTCTGTGTGATGAGGTGCGTTTGTCATTGTAGCTCTCCCGCTATTTGGTTCTGGTTAATGTTGCGATAAATCTTTGTTATGTGACGTTCGTAACTCTTTACGGCTGCAGGCTGATGTACTGGATACTGCTATTCTCTAAATGTGAGCAAGATCACATTATTATTCTCATATCAGTATTTAGGAAATAAATATCAACAATTTAGGTGCTCATTGTCGCGGTTTGTGGTAAAAATATAGGTGAAATCGCTAATCGTTAAAAACAATAATAAAATATAATTATATCTTATAGTCAGATAAGGGGTCTTTGCGGTGAAACTGCAGCAACTACGATATATATGCGAAGTAGCGCGCCGGGGACTCAATGTCACCACTGCGGCCGAGCGTTTGTTTACAGCACAGTCAGGCATCAGCACTCAAATACGGCTGCTGGAAGAAGAACTGAATACGCAGATTTTCGAACGGCACGGTAAACGACTCACTGGCGTGACGCAGGCGGGCGAGGCCATCATTGTCATGGCTGAGCGCATTCTCACCGAGACTGAAAATATCCGCCAAGTGGCACAACAGGAGAACGATGACACCAAAGGCACGTTGTCCATCGCAACCACGCACACTCAGGCTTACCACGCTCTGCCAGGAGTGATCGCCAAGTTCACTGAAGCGTTCCCCGACGTAAAGCTGCGCATTCACCAGGGCGACACCCAGCAAATTTACGACATGCTACTCAGCCGGACCGCTGATGTGGCCGTGACCACAGCCAGCAAATCCATGCCCAAAGAGCTGGTGATGCTGCCTTATCGGGAATGGAACCTGTCTGTCATTACCCCACCGGGGCATCCGCTGACCCAGGAATCAGAAATGACCCTGGCGGCACTGGCAAAATATCCGCTGATTACTTACGACCACGAAGTAGCTGGCCGCGCCTCCATCAACCAGGCCTTTACCGATGAAGGTCTGCTGACCAATATCGCGCTCACCGCGCTGGATTCGGACATCATTAAAAAATACGTCGGACTGGGATTAGGTGTAGGCATCATCGCCGAAACGGCTTTGGCGGATCCCGACTCGAATAATCTGGCCGTCATGCCCGCAGGGCACTTGTTCCGTCCCAGTACGAGCTGTATCTGCGTGCATCGTGGTCGCCATCTGCGCAACTATGTTTATGCCTTCATTACCCATATCACTCCGCAACTCACCGAAGATGCAGTGGAAGGTATTCTGCGTTGGGAGTCCACCAAAGGCGAAAACCAAACCATGAAAGGGCAGTAAACCGCTTTAAGCTATTCTTTGCCTTATGGGCTTTTGTCCGACAAACAGAGCCTCATTGCGCAGCCCCCGCGTGATATCGCCCAAACAGCCTTCTTCGCGATACACCCGCACACGGCACGGCGCAAACATCGCTAGTAATTCGTTTTCCGCCAATAAAAAATCGGGATTGCCTGGCCCCTGCTGCGACACCTTGTCTCTAACGAACGTTTGATAGAACAACAAGCCACCCGGTCGCAACGCAGCACATAAAGCAGATGCTAGTTCCCGCTGTAAAAAATAACTCACGACAATCACATCAAACGATACCGGTAATGGTGGCTGCTCAATCACATCGTGCACCATCGTTTGCAACGGCCAGCCTTCTGCTACCGCACGCGCTTGCAAAGCCTCAATGGCCACCGACGATGTATCCCAGGCCTGCACATTCAATCCGGCCTGTGCCAGCAACAGAGCATTGCCGCCCAGGCCGCAGGCCAGGTCCAGCGCATCACCCGATGTCGGCAACAAGTGGCGATTCTCCTGCAACACCTGCGCGGCTCGTGGTTCACCCTCTGCTGCTGCGTGACGGCGATTCCATTTTTCCCGCAGGCTCTCCTGTTCGTGCTTTTCAGACATTTATCTCACTGCCGTTGGTTGAATCGACTTGACCGCAAGTGGCCAGTAGCGAAAGATCGCTATTCTAAACGAAACCTGCAACCGCGCTTGAAATATCAGGAAAGATGCACGATGGAAAATATTACAGAAAACCGAATCACCGACCTGGAAATCCGTCTCACTCACCAGGAAGCGGCGCTGGAAGAAATGAATGCGGTGCTGCTGTCACAACACTCACTGATCAGCAGCTTGCAGGAGGACATCAAACGCTTGCGGCGCCAGTTGCAAGATGTCAGCGCAGGCGGAGGCATCGAGCCGGGTAACGAACCGCCGCCTCCGCACTATTAAATATTCCGCTAAAGCACTGGTTTAAAACTCTGTTCTAAAACACCGGTCAAAGCCAAGACCTAAAGCAGCACTCATAAAACACGCAATTAATTATCGTCGCGATCTTGTCCCTGTTCATCTTGTGTTTCGACTTCATCAGACTCCGTGCCGCCAGTATTAGCCTCATTAGCCGCTGCGCCTGGCAAAACCAAATCAGCAATCAGATTTCGCAACAGGCCAATGGCCTCGGCAAAGGTCTGCCCCGCCGGATTCGAAGGAGTGTCAAAACCCTTGGCACGAGCCACTGTTTCAATGAGATTCGGTACCGTAGTTTGTGGATCCGCGATCACCCGCTGCTGTCCGGCAAAGTCCACCACCTGGGCAAGTTCACTCACTGCGGTTGCCGCATCGGCAATGTTTGGCGTCGCCCGTACGGGCTGAACCGGTGTGCTCACCGGTGCTGGGCTGGGCTTGCTATTGGTGGAATCTGCACCCGTAGCCGCGCCTGTGCCAAGGTCACTCAAGCCAGCCACTTGCTGATAGTTACCCACCGCCTGTTGCACCAAGATATTTTCCAGGGCAATGGAATATCCACTCAGCTCTTCCGTGTTCAACTCCAGGTTCGACGCCTTTTGAAACGCCGCACTGAGTTGTCCACCAAAAAACTTATCCGCCACTTGATTAATTTTACCCAGCAGTGCATCCAAAGCATCGACTTCGCCCTGATCCAGCTCACCCTGTACGCTGAAATTAAGATCAGCGCTTACCGCGCGTACCGCTGTCACACTGGCCGATGCGCCGTCGGAAGCAACCTGCGCTTCGACTGTCACTACTGTTGCAGCGCTGCGATTAAAATCCAGAGTAACCACATCACCATCCTGTGTTTGAATGGAAATACTCGCGCTACGCTGTATTAGCGATGCGGCCCCCACGCTCAGTTGGCTGCTGGTGGCCAGTTCTGCCGCCGGTGATTCAGCAACCGTGCCCGCACTATTGCCAACCTGGTTTTGTACCGGAACCACCGCTCTGTTGGTTGGCGTATCGGCCACGATGCCGTCTGCCAAAGCCTGCAGGCCGGTTTGTAACTGTTCGGCAATCGCGCCCACTGTTTCCCCCGCCTTGGTGTTCACCCCGTCGGTTTTATCCAGAATTTGTCGCGCCTCGCCAATACCTTGGGCTATGCCTTCTGCAGCGGTTTTCAACAGCGCAATACGCGCCTCGTTATCTGGTGCAGCTTCCAGCGCCGTCTGTATCCGGTTCAACACCTGAGTGGCCACATCGGTAGCTGAACGCGGCTGCGCATTGGGATTCAGCTGGACACCGGAGCCTTGTAGCGCGTCGCGCAGCCGTTCCAGTGCCAGTTGATTGGCGTCCAAATTGGATGCGTCATTCACCGGTGCACCAGAACTCGCGGAGGCACCCCCGGAGGCAAAACGACCGGAAGTTACGGCGCCAGTAAAAAAATTGACGTTAATTGCGGTAGACTGAAAGCTGTTCATCATTCCTCCCAGGACCACTGGTCTGTTCCATGGAGACTATGCTGCCGGCTTGCACAACGAAGATGCTCAAGCGGCAGAATGAATACGACAAAGTGAAACTATGCAAACACTAGCGACTAGGCTCGACAGAGACTTTAACCCACAATGAGTGATTTTTTATGGCTGACCACGGTCGTCCTGGGCATATGGTATTGGTGGGACACCGTGCGTACTCAGGAGCTGGCTCGCGAAGCCGGGCTGCATGCCTGCCAACGCGCCAAGGTTCAATTTCTTGATGATACGGTAGAACGCAAACGCCAATGGTTACGGCGAAATACTCATGGACGTATTCAATTATGCCGTTTGTATTTTTTTGAATTCACCAGCGACGGCAGGGAACGCTACCAGGGACGCATCGTGATGTTTGGCCAGGCGCTCCGGGAAGTGGAAATGGATGCCTACCGTATTCCGTTGGAGTAACGAATTCACAGCAATGCTCACTTACGCCAGAAGGCCGGTGTTAACAACACTAGCACCGTGAAAATTTCCAAACGTCCGAGCAACATGGCAAAACATAAAATCCATTTTGAGGTTGAATTGATGCCACCATAATGTGCCCCTACATCACCTAAACCAGGGCCAAGGTTATTCATGCATGCAGCTACTGCAGAAAAGGCCGTCACTTGATCGAGACCGGTCATCATTACCAGCAACAACATCACCGTAAAAGAAGCCACATACAAAGCAAAAAATCCCCACACCGCATTGATCACAGGTTCTGACAAAGGCTTGTTACCCACCTTCACCGGAATCTTGGCATTGGGATGAATCAATCTAAAGATTTCCCGCATGCCCTGTTTGACCAGTAACAAAAACCGAATCACTTTAATGCCACCACCCGTGGAACCCGCGCAGCCACCAATGAAACTGGTGAACAACAACAGCACCGGTAAAAAACCCGGCCAGTTATAATAATCCGCCGTGGTGAATCCGCTCGTAGTGCCAATGGAGACCGCCTGGAAAATACCGTGATGAATGGCACTGGGCAGATTATCAAAAGTCTGTGTTTGATAAAGGTAGGCGCTGGCAATGGATGCGCTCACCAATAGCACTAAAAAATAAGTGCGGACTTCCGGGTCATAAAAATAAGGTTTGAGACTAGTGCCGCGCCAGGCCAAAAAATGTAACGCGAAGTTGATGCCCGCCAGCAACATAAATACCACGGCAACCACTTCGATAGCCGCGCTGTTAAAATAGCCCATGCTGGCATCGTGTGTGGAAAAACCGCCAATAGAGATGGTGGAAAAACTATGGGCTATAGCATCAAAACCACTCATTCCCGCTAACCAGTAGGCCAGAGCACAGGCAATAGTTAAACCCAAATAGATGTACCACAATGCCTTGGCGGTTTCGGTGATGCGCGGTGTAAGCTTGCTATCTTTCATCGGCCCCGGTGTTTCAGCACGATACAATTGCATGCCACCAATACCTAACATGGGCAGAATGGCGACAGCCAACACGATAATACCCATGCCGCCCATCCACTGTAATTGTTGCCGGTAAAAAAGGATGGAATGCGGCAGCTCATCAATGCCGGTAATCACCGTAGCACCCGTGGTGGTGAGTGCAGAAATGGATTCAAACACCGAATCTGTCAACGACATGTGTGGATTTTCTGACAGCATAAAGGGTAACGAACCCGAGAGTCCCAACACTAGCCAGAACACAGCAACGATAATAAATCCGCCACGCAGGCGCACATCCATCTTGACCTTGCGTACAGGAAACCAGGCAATGGTGCCCAGAATAAGCGTAGCGATGAAGGCTGCCACAAAAGGATAAACAGCACCGTCGCCGTACCACATGCCTACGGCAACGGGTGGCAGGGTAGTGAAACTAAACACCATCAATAATAGTCCGACGATGCGTTGAATAACAGAACGTTGCATTGTTAACTACAGGGGAAAAAGAAAAGGGCAAAGAGAAAAATGCTTGCAAATGCGCAGACTAGCGTACTGAAACAGGTTTACTTTTTTACTTTTCTCTTTCATCTTTAACCTTTGCTCTGCATTAAAGAAATGTAACGCCAACCTGAAACAGGCGTTCCACATCGGGGATACGTTCTTTGTCCACCACAAATAAAATCACGTGATCATCAGCTTCAATGACGGTGTTGTGATGGGCGATAATCACCTCATCACCACGCACGATGGCGCCGATATTGGTTCCTGCCGGTAACTTGATGTTTTCAATGGCGCGGCCTACCACTTTCGAAGATTTTTCATCACCGTGGGCTACCGCCTCAATGGCCTCCGCTGCGCCGCGACGCAGGGAATGCACAGCAGTGACGTCGCCACGTCGCACGTGTGTTAACAAACTGCCGATGGTGGCTTGCTGCGGAGATATGGCGATATCAATAATGCCACTTTGCACAAGATCGACATAGGCTGCGCGGTTGATTAACGCCATGACTTTTTGTGCACCGAGACGCTTGGCCAACATCGCGGAAAGAATATTTGCCTCATCATCATTAGTCACTGAGCAAAACACATCAGTGTGCTCGATATTTTCATCCATCAACAATTCTTCGTCCGCCGCATCGCCATGCAGAACAATAGTTTTTTCCAATTCTTCAGAAATGCGCTTGGAGCGATCAGCATTGTGATCGATCAATTTCACCTGGTATTTGTTTTCCAATGCTTTGGCCAGACGCACGCCGATATTGCCGCCACCGGCGAGAATGACGCGCTTCACGGGACGATCCAAACGCCGTAGCTCTTTCATCACGACACGGATGTGGCGTTTTGCGGCGATGAAAAACACTTCGTCGTCGGCTTCAATTACCGTGTCCCCATCGGGAGCGAGGGCATGACCACGGCGATAAATTGCCGCCACGCGTGTTTCGATACCGGGCATGTGTTCGCGCAGGGTTTTTAATTCATGTCCGACCAACGGTCCGCCGTAATAGGCGCGCACTGCCACCAATTGCACCTTGCCACCAGCGAAGTCCAGCACTTGTAATGCGCCGGGGTGTTCAATAAGGCGCTGCACATAATCGGTGACCAGTTGCTCGGGACTGATAAGCACGTCTACCGGCAGTGCTTCCTGGGTAAATAGTTGAGGGTGGGATAGGTAACCAACGCTGCGCACTCGTGCAATTTTGGTGGGCGTGTGAAATAAAGTGTAGGCCACCTGACAAGCAATCATGTTGATTTCATCACTGTTGGTGACGGCCAAAATCATGTCGGCATCTTCCGCACCGGCACGCGCCAGTACTTCGGGGTGGGAGGCCTCGCCCACCACGGTACCAATGTCCAACCGGTCACGCAGGGCTTCGAGTTTGCTTTCATCGACATCAACCACGGTGATATCGCTCGCCTCGGTAGCTAACACTTCCGCCACCGAAGTTCCCACCTGTCCTGCACCTAAAATTAATATTTTCATATTTGGCGACCCATTATGTATCGTAGCCTTAAAAACCTCTAATTATGCCCCAAAATGTAACCTACACAAATCACTCA
>CAZXZI010000070.1:0-14164 GCA_964645165.1 uncultured Ectothiorhodospiraceae bacterium | reverse complement strand
GCCCCGCGTAGCGTTTTGGGTAGAGCCTGCCCCGCGTAGCGTTTTGGGTATTCCGGTGAAGGCTCTGACAGAAAAAAGTTAATAAGACAGCAGTTATTGGCTTTCTTGAAATACGAAATCCGAGTTCAACTTTGCATAATATTTGAATTCACAAATTAAGGTATTCCACCCTACGCTTTCATTAATCGCCCAAGAATGCCAGAATAAGTTTTTTAACCGAGAGGAGAACTTAGATGGCCGCAAAGAAAAAAGGTAAAATGGTTGTATCCAGTGCTGCAGCATCAAAAACCGTTGATGGCGCGAGCGCCAGTTTGGCAGATGCCGCTGCAGCTTCAGCAAGCGCAGTTGCCGCTGTTGGCAAAGAAAGCAAAAAGCTGACCGCAGAGAAAAAACGCATTGCCAAGAAGCAAGCGGCACTCATCAAAAAGAAGAAGTCGGCTGCCGCGAAAGCGAAGAAAGACCCTTCTGCCACCAATAAGAAAGCGGTGACTGCTATTGTCAAAGCACTCACGGCCATCAAGAAAGAGGCTGCGAAAGTCGGCGCGAGTAAAACTAGCGTAGCGGCAGAATTAAGCGCACTTAAAGTCGTGTCAAAACGGGCTGCAGCTTATGCCAAGGCCATGGCCTCGGTGGACAAAGTCCTCAATAAGCCCAAGAAGAAAGTACGCCGCAAAAAAAGAGCCGCAAAGAAAGCAGCATAAGCGGTTATTAAACGTGTAGAAATAGCCCACCTTATTCGGTGGGCTTTTTTTTGGGATCCGCAATGCGCCCGCAAAAGCAAAGAGCTAGCTGCGATGGCTCGGCCAGGAAAAGATTAGGACAAAACCACCCAACCCAGCCAACATCCAGGTGAGCAGCGGTGCGTTACCCAACATGGAGGTTGTGGTGGGATCGGCGTAGACATAAATAATTGAGGCGCTAATCACAAACGCAGAACCCACGATGGCGCGAAACAGGCGGCGATTAGCGCGGCGAATTTCCCAGCGCACTTCTGTTAGCTCTTGTAATACACCCCCTGCATCTGCACCGGCTTTTTGACCATTGCCAGGTTCCGTTGCCTGGCTTAACCACTGATGCAGTAGGCCGGGAATCTCTGGTAGTTTTTCACTCCACTCCGGCGCATTTCTGCGCAGTGAACGTAAAATAGCCCGCGCGCCCACTTGTTCGCTCATCCAACGTTCAAGATAAGGTTTAGCGGTTTGCCACAAATCCAGCTCGGGATACAACTGCCGCCCCAAGCCTTCAATGTTTAACAGGGTTTTTTGCAGGAGGACTAATTGCGGCTGAATTTCCATGTTGAATCGGCGTGCGGTTTGAAACAGGCGCAACAATAAAAGGCCAAAGGAAATATCCTTCAAGGGTCGCTCAAAGATCGGTTCGCAGACGGTACGAATCGCGGATTCAAATTCTTCTACCCGGGTACCTTCTGGCACCCAACCCGATTCCACGTGCAGCTCAGCGACTTTTTGATAATCCCGTTGAAAGAAGGCTAGAAAATTCCCCGCGAGATAATGTTGGTCGTCATGACTCAGCGTGCCCATAATGCCGAAGTCCACGGCGATGTAGCGGCCGCTGGGTTCTACAAAGATATTACCGGGGTGCATGTCGGCATGAAAAAAGTTGTCGCGAAACACCTGGGTGAAAAAGATCTCCACGCCGTGTTCGGAGAGTTTTTTTAGGTCGACACCCTGCTCTTTCAGCCTCTCGATATTGCTCACTGGAGTGCCGTGGATGCGCTCCATCACCATCACGTTACGCCGGGTCAATGGCCAGTGGATTTCTGGCACGTACATCAAATCTGATCCGGCAAAATTACGCCGTAACATGGAAGCAGAGCTGGCCTCGCGCAGCAAATCCAGTTCATCAAGGATGGTCTTCTCAAACTCTTCGACTACTTCATGCGGCCGCAGCCTGCGGCCATCGGCCCAGTAGCGTGTTGCCAACCCAGCAATAGTGTAAAGCAAAGAGAGATCACGACGAATGGTCTTTTCGATATCGGGGCGCACCACTTTGATGACCACCTCACGGCCATCTAACAAAGTAGCGGTATGTACTTGTGCGATGGAGGCCGATGCCAACGGCTGTTCATCAAAGTGTGTGAACAACTCTGCAACGGGCTGCCCAAGGCTTTTTTCTATGATCGCACGCGCCTGATCGCCCGGAAATGCGGGGACATTGTCCTGCAATTGGGCCAGCTCATCGGCGATGTCATCAGGCAACAGATCACGGCGTGTGGAAAGGATTTGACCGAATTTGATAAAGATGGGGCCGAGGTCTTCGAGGCTGCGGCGAATGCGTGCACCGCGCGGCAGTTTTTCGCGACGCAGCCAACGCCAGGGAGACAAGTATTGCAAATACCGCACCGGGCGAAACAGGTGGGTGGCAAAAATAATTTCATCAAGCCCGTGGCGGCCTAAAACATTATTGATGTGCAATAAACGCAATGCCTGCCGGAACCCGATCACCCTGTCTCCCCATTGTCTTTTTGCTGTTGGTCTTGTGGCTGGCTATTGTCTGCCGCGAGATTATTTTCCAGTCGTTTTACCCGCGCTTCCATGCGATCAACATCGGCGCGCAACTCATCCACCTGCGAGATAAAACCTTCCGCCTCATCCTGGTTAGGCACGGCCTCGCTTTCTTCCTGCAGGTATTCCGTGACATCCTGCCTCAGTGTATCCACGGTTTGTTGCCCCCAGGACAATGCACCGCGTACCAGGTTGCCCACTTTATGCGCCACCAAGTCACCAGTGAAATGCGAAAGGTGCTCTTCCCAATCGATGTCCAGCGCTTCGAGTATTTCGCTAAACTGTTGACCCAGCTCAACGTCGCCACTGATTTCCACATCACCCGCAAACAACACGTCACTCGCATGTTTTGCCAGCCCCATGCGCATTAGCGCCAACGGCGTTCCACGCAACGTGGTATCCGGCTCGCCTTCAAAACGCCCGTAAACGGTTAGTTTATTTGCTTCGGGGATAATGTACAGCGAGACATCCAAGCCACGCACTTCAATGGCAATCACCTTTCCCTGCATGCTTTGCAGGCGCGGCAGAATATCTTCGTCCAACTGCAGAACGCGATTGATAGTCACCTCAATTCCAGCTGTTACTGCGGTGGGAAGGTGGTTCACCGTAATTCACCCATCAACTGCTCAAGACTTTTACTCGATTCATCATCCGCTTCTATGCCCGCCTTATAAAGCACGATGGTGTCTGCGATTTTATCGTGAAAGCCCTGCTTGCGTTTATCGCGCGCCACCCACAGAAAACCCAGAAATAGCGGAAGAATAGACGCGAGGTAGGCCACATAACGCAAAATAGCTTGCTTGATGGACATGGGTTCTAAACTCTCGGCATCCACCACTTGGCAATCCAGCAACAACTTGCCCGGTGTACCCAAAAACTTAATCCATAAAATAACGGTTAGTAAAAGGCCGACGGTTGTGCGCATCAAACCTTCTGGCGATAATATTTGCGCACTGACGACAACAGGTCCCGCAATCAAGCTGATGATAATTGTGAACAGAAAACTATCGATCAGCGTTGCCGCCACCCGACGCCAAAAACCGGCAAATTGTGAAGAAGGCGGTGACAAGTCGACACTCAAAGTTTAAAGCCCCGATGCAGGGCAACAATGCCGCCGCTGAGATTAAAATACTCACAACGCTCAAGGCCCGCATTTTCCATCATGGTTTTTAATTCGTCCTGCCCCGGATGCATACGAATCGATTCCGCTAAATAGCGATAGCTGTCTTCATCCTTTGCTATTAGCTTGCCCATCAACGGCAACAGCTTGAATGAATATGTATCATAAATTGTGGAGAGACCTGGCGCGACGGGTTTGGAAAACTCCAGCACCAGCAACCGGCCACCCGGTTTGAGAATGCGCTGCATGGAACGCAACGCGGCATCTTTGTCGGTGACGTTACGCAAGCCAAAGGCAATGGTAATGCAATCAAAGTGATTATCGGGAAAGGGCAAACATTCGGCATTGGCCTGCACATATTCCATGTTAGATAGCACGCCGCGGTCGACCAGGCGCTCGCGGCCCACTTTCAACATGGATTCATTGATGTCAGCCAACACCACTTCACCGCTGCCACCTACTAGCGCCGAAAATTTTGCCGCCAGGTCGCCGGTACCACCCGCAATATCCAATACCCGTTGACCGGCACGCACACCACTCATCTCGATGGTGTAACGTTTCCACAGGCGATGCACACCCATGGACATCAGGTCATTCATCACATCGTAACTATCGGCAACGGAATGAAACACACCCGCCACCTTGCCCGCCTTTTCTTTGGCGTCCACTTGTTGGTAGCCAAAGTGCGTAGTACTACTGGCAGTGCTACTATTGGCAGTGCTACTACTGTTAGCAGCGCTGTTATTCGCGCCTGCGTCTTTTGATGTGTCACTCATGCCTTGCTGCCTTTCTGTGTGTCATAGTCTGCTGGGGTTATGCCTTGCGCTTATGCCCGGCCTTTTCCAAACGATTGAGATACTCTGCCCACATTTCGGATTTGTCCCGACCCAGCACGTACAAGGTTTCCCAGGAATAGATGCCCGTATTGTGGCCGTCATCAAATTCCAGTTGGATGGCGTAAGTGCCCACCGGTTCGATACCGGCAATATTGACATTTTCCTTGCCCAGCTGCAGCACTTCCTGTCCTGGCCCGTGCCCTGCCACTTCTGCCGAGGGTGAATAGACGCGCAGGTATTCACAGGGATACTCAAACTTTTTGCCGTCGTCAAAGGTGATTTCCAACATGCGTGACGCCTGGTGTAGGTTGATGTCGGTGGGTCTTGGGGCTGACGTCATAATGCTTCTCCAATTATTTCTTTCGCTTCTGTCATTCCGGCGTATACCCTCTGGGGCAAAAAGGCCGGAATCTAGAAATTTGCTAAACCCCTGGATTCCGGCCTGCGCCGGAATGACGGAAAAAACAAGTCCCCGTCACGGGTATAATTTATCGTTACAATTTATCTCTACAGCTTTTCGTTACAACTTCTCGTTATATCTTTTCATTACAAGATATACCGACTCAAATCTTCATTCTTGGCCAGCTCACCCAGGTGCTTGTCCACATAGTCCGCATCCACGATAACGCTACCGCCGTTTTGGTCTGCAGCAGAAAATGAAATCTCTTCCAACAGGCGCTCCACTACCGTATGCAGGCGACGTGCGCCGATGTTGTCGGTTCGTTCGTTCACCTGCCAGGCCACTTCAGCGATACGCGAGATACCTTCATCGGTAAACGTCAGCGTAACGCCTTCCGTGGCTAGCAAGGCACTGTACTGTTCGGTTAACGACGCATCGGGTTCGGTGAGAATGCGCACAAAATCTTCCACGCTCAGCGCGCTCAACTCAACGCGTATGGGCAGACGACCCTGCAATTCAGGAATCAAATCAGACGGTTTGGACAAATGAAACGCGCCGGAGGCCACAAACAAAATGTGGTCGGTTTTCACCATGCCGTATTTGGTGGACACCGTGCTGCCTTCCACCAACGGCAATAAATCCCGCTGCACACCTTCGCGCGACACGTCCGGCCCGGAGCTTTCACCGCGTTTGCAAATCTTGTCCATCTCATCGAGGAATACAATACCGTTTTGCTCGACGTTATCCACTGCCTGCAATTTAATCTCATCTTCGTTGAGCAGCTTGCCAGCTTCTTCGTCGACCAATAATTTAAGCGCGTCCTTGATCTGCAGTTTTCGCGTGTTGGTACGACCGCTGCCAATGTTTTGAAACAGTCCCTGCAGCTGGCTGCTCATTTCTTCCATACCGGGCGGCGCCATAATTTCCACGCCCACGGGACTGGCGCTGAGCTCCACCTCGATCTCTTTATCGTCGAGATCGCCCTCGCGTAATTTTTTGCGAAACTTCTGTCGGGTCGTCGAATCTGCAGTGGACTCTGCTTCGGACTCGTTCTCACTGCCCGCTGCAAAGCCAAAATTACCGCTGCGTGCCGGACGTAATAAAATATCGAGAATGCGATCCTCTGCCGCCTCTTCGGCGCGAAAGCTCACTTTTTTCACTTCCTGTTCGCGAACCAGCTTGATGGAAATCTCAATCAAGTCACGAATAATGGATTCCACGTCACGCCCCACGTAACCCACTTCGGTGAACTTGGTGGCTTCCACTTTAACAAAAGGCGCATTGGCCAACTTTGCCAAGCGTCGGGCAATTTCTGTTTTGCCCACGCCGGTAGGGCCGATCATCAAAATATTCTTCGGCGTGATTTCGCCTTTGAGCGCGTCATCCACTTGTGACCGTCGCCAGCGATTGCGTAGCGCAATGGCCACCGCACGTTTGGCGTCGTCCTGACCGATGATGTGTTTGTCCAGTTCCTGGACAATTTCGCGGGGCGTCATTTGCACACTGATGTCTGAGTTTGCCATTAGCTTTTTGCTCCATCGTTGAGCACTTCAATGGTGAAGTTGCTGTTGGTAAACACACAAATCTCCGAGGCGATGGTCAACGACTTTTCGCACACCGTGAGCGCATCCAGTTCGGTGTTTTGCATCAATGCCCGAGCCGCAGCTTCGGCAAATGACCCGCCGGAACCAATAGCGATCACGTCATGCTCAGGCTCGATCACATCACCGTTGCCGGAAATCACCAACGATGCAGTTTCATCGGCTACCGACAGAAGTGCTTCTAATTTGCGCAACATGCGATCGGTGCGCCAGTCTTTGGCCAGCTCCACCGCGGCGCGCGTTAGATGCCCCTGGTGTTTTTCCAGCTTGCCTTCGAAGCGTTCAAACAGGGTAAACGCATCCGCCGTGCCGCCCGCAAAACCGGCAATCACTTTGTCGTGATAAAGGCGGCGCACTTTACGTGCATTGCCTTTCATAATGGTATTGCCCATAGAAACCTGTCCGTCGCCGCCGATGACTACCGAGCCATTGCGACGCACCGAAAGAATAGTGGTGCCGTGATATTGTTCCAAACTGTGCTGCCTCTGTTGTTTGTTGACTAAAAATTGCCTGCTGAAAATTGTTTACCAGAAACTGTTTTCTGAAGACTAGCTGCTGTTGAGCGCCCTGCAGATACGCCAAAAAGGGAATTGATTTTACATCATTTCTCTTCATAACGACTCATAACTGTTCATAACTACGCATTTCTCTGCGCTACCGTATTCACCTGTGAAATCCGCCCCTTGCATTTATCCGGATACTGGATTGTAGTGGGCGCTGAAAACCACCTCGAGGAAACCACCATGAAATCACTCGCCATGTCACTCCTGCTTTTCATTGTCAACACTCTGCCCGCCTGGGCTGAAGTACAGGGAACAGAAGTCAGCTACCGCGCCGGTGATACCATCTTAAAAGGCTACCTCGCCACCGACCCTGCGAAAAAAGGCTCGCGTCCCGGCATACTGGTGGTACACGAGTGGTGGGGACACAACGATTACGCCCGCAAACGCGCGCGCATGCTGGCGGCGCTGGGCTACACGGCGCTGGCAGTGGACATGTACGGCAACGGCAAGCAGGCTTCCCACCCAAAAGAGGCCGGTGAATTTGCGGGTGAGGTTGCCAAAAATGCGCCCATGGCCAAGGCGCGGTTTCTCGCCGCAATGACGCTATTGCAGTCCCAACCCAGCGTACAGGCCAACCAGATAGCCGCCATCGGCTACTGTTTCGGCGGTGGCGTGGTGCTGGAAATGGCACGTCGCGGCCTACCGCTTGCCGGTGTCGTCAGCTTTCACGGCAGCCTGGGCACCAAAAATCCGGCACAGGCAGACACAGTGAAAGCCAGGATATTGGTGCTCAATGGCGACGCCGACCCCTTCACCAAACCCGAACAGATCACTGCCTTCAAAAAAGAAATGAAGGCTGCGGGCGTGGATTTTGAATTTGTCGGCTATCCCGGTGCGAAACATTCTTTCACTAATCCGCAGGCCGATGACTACGGCCAACGTTTCAATCTGCCACTGGCGTACAACGCCGAGGCCGACCGAGCGTCGTGGACGAAGATGCAGGCCTTTTTTCGGGAGATTTTTTAAAAAATAACGCTAAGTGCCAATAACCGAGATATGGATTTAGGGTTTTCCGTCTCTCCGGCGCAGGCCGGAGTCCAGTGATCTTTTGCCGCACCCTGGATTCCGGCCTGCGCCGGAATGACGATTAAGTTCACGCGCAAGAACCTTAGCCCTCGGCACTCAGCCCTATTTTTTTCGCGCCCGCGGATGCGCCTTGTCGTAAACCTCAGCGAGATGCTGAAAATCCAGATGGGTATAAATCTGCGTGGTGCTGATGTCGGCGTGCCCCAGCAACTCTTGCACGGCACGCAGGTCGCCACTGGATTCCAGCAGGTGGCTGGCGAAGGCATGACGTAATTTGTGCGGGTGCACCCGGCTGTTGATGCCTTGCTGAACACCCCGCTGGCGAAAGCGCTGCTGCACCGCACGCGGTGAGATGCGTGCGCCGCGCTGACCGACAAACAGCGCAGTTTCCTCCGCGTTGGCCAACCCACCCCGCAGTTGCTGCCAGGCGACAATGGCCTCGCGCGCATAACGTCCCACCGGTACCACGCGCGTCTTGTTGCCTTTGCCGATAACTTCAACACTGCCATCCCTTAGGTCAATCTGCCCCACATTCAGTGACACCAATTCAGCCAAACGCAGGCCTGCGGAGTACATTAGCTCAAGCATGGCGTTGTCGCGTACGATGAGCGGATTATTACTGTCGTCATCGCTACCAACGGTGGCAGACAACAGTTGCGTCATCTCGTCCACATCCAGTGGCTCGGGCAATTTACGCGGCGCCTTGGGTGCCTGCACACCCTGCGCGACATTTTTTTGCAGCACACCTTCACGCATCAAAAAGCGTAAAAAGCTGCGCAGCGTAGACAATGCCCGCGCCAAACTACGGCCACCGATACCCTGCCGGTGACGCGCCGCTAGATAAGCGCGCACATGTTTGGCGTCCAGTGACGGCCAATCAACGACCTCTGCCGCATCGCAATAGGCCACAATGCCGCGTAGATCACGCTGATAATTAGTGAGGGTATGCGGTGATAGTCGTCGTTCGGTGTTGAGGTGTTGCAGAAAGTTATCGATCCACTGTTGTGCGGAAGACTGCATCGGTGTTGGCTAGCGGCTTGCTTCCAAATGCTTACCAAGAGCGGCAGCCATCAGTTCAGACATGCTTTGCAAAAAGGCAGTGTCGACACTGGTGTGATAACGATCCCGTTCAAAACTGCCGATGACCACCATACCCAACTCACCGCCCGCACCCAATGGCAACAATGCACTGGAGGAAATACCCTCAGCCTGCTCACCAAACAACACATCCAGTTGTTCTTTTTTCAATTGTCCACAGTAAGGTTTACCGGCACCGAGCAAGCGTTGAAACAGACCGCGGAAGGCATCGGCATCCGCTGGAAACGCCTCGTGAGACTTCAGCGTTTTGTCTTTTGGTTCGGCCAACAAACCAATCGCTACCATGTCGGCGGAAAAATCCTTCCGCAGCTTTTTCTTGAGTAAATCCAGCATGGCATCCAGCGATTCACACTTGATCATCAGCAAAGTGAACTTGTGCAACAAGACATTGAGTTTGTCATTAGCACGCGCCACCTGCAGCAAGCTATCCAATTGTTCATGCAGGCTGGTATTGCTTTCACGTAATACTGCCACTTGACGCTCCACTAGAGAGACCGCCGTGCCCACAGTGTGGGGCACGCGTAAATCTGCCAGCAGGTTTGGTTTGTCTTCAAAAAAAGCGGGATGCCGCCGAAGATAATCCGTAACACCCTGATCGCTAATCGATACTGTGATTTTTTCTGATTTTGTGACTGTCGTATTTTGCTTTTCTTGATTGCTCACCTAACATCTCCCCACCTTGAGCTGCACCAATTTTTTACCTTTATGGCATATTCAGCCGTGGCACGCCATTACAATTCCAACCTGCCTTCAAACACCGTTTCCGCGGGGCCGGTCATCAACAAAGGTGACTCTCCACCCGACCAGCGTATTAATAACGCGCCACCCGGCAACATCACCGTGACTTCATCACCCACCATTCCCCAACGATGCGCCACCGCCATGGCCGCGCAGGCGCCGGTGCCACAGGCCTGCGTTTCACCCGCACCGCGTTCAAATACGCGTAGGCGTATTTGCTCCCTCGATACCCGCTGCATGAAACCCACATTCACCCGCTGCGGAAACAGTGCATGGCTTTCAATGACCGAACCCAGGCTGACGACTGGCGCAGCAGATACATCATCCACCAACACCACAGCATGTGGATTTCCCATTGAAACGACTCCAATCCCCACCTTTTTACCATTAATGGCGATCAAATAGCGATCTGACTCCACCTGCTCGTTAAATGGCAGGCTGGCTGGTGAAAAACGAGGCAATCCCATATTTACCGTTACCTGCCCATCGGCCTCCAACCGCAAAATGATGATTCCGGAAGCGGTTTCGACACTGATTTCGGTTTTTTTCGTAAAGCCTTTTTCTACCACAAACTTCGCAAAACAGCGGGCACCATTGCCGCACTGATCCACTTCTCCACCGTCAGAGTTAAAAATACGGTACCTAAAATCCACATCTGTCGAACTTGAGGGCTCAACCAGCAAAAGTTGATCGCAGCCCACCCCACGGTGGCGATCCGCAATAAAGCGCACTTGTTCCGGGCTCAAATCAACGGACTGATTTATGGCGTCAATCACCACAAAATCATTACCCAGGCCGTGCATTTTGGTGAATGATAAAGTCATGTACTGATGGTTGCAGACTGTTGGCGTGGATACAACTGCCTGCAACCGATTGGGGCAGATCTACTCATTAACCGCGCCATCATAAACGTGCGATCATTCTCAAATGAGATTTTCCCCACCAAAACTTCACGGATGAAACAATGGCCACCACCGACTCACCCTACTTCAGCAAAGCGACTTTTAAATTTCTCACTGAACTATCGCGCAACAACCAGCGAGAATGGTTTAACGACAACAAACAACGCTACGAAGATTGTGTGCGCGGTCCGGCGCTGGCGTTCATCGAAGACATCGCCCCCGAACTGCAACTCATCGCGCCACGTTTTCTCGCCGTACCCAAAAAAGTCGGCGGCTCACTGATGCGCGTCTACCGCGACACCCGCTTCGGCAAAGACAAAACCCCGTACAAAACCAACATCGGCATCCAGTTTCGCCACGAAGTAGGCAAGGACGTGCACGCACCCGGCTATTACCTGCACATCGCACCGCAGGAATGTTTTTTTGGTGCCGGTATCTGGCGGCCGGACGCAACCGCGCTGGGTCAAATCCGCGAAGCGATTCGTGACAAAGGTGAAAAATGGGTAACCGCGCGGGACGATGATGATTTTGCACTACGTTTTGCATTGGGTGGCGAATCATTAAAAAATGCGCCGCGTGGTTTTGCTAAAGATCACCCGCTACTGGAAGACCTCAAGCGGAAGGATTTTATTGCCATAGAGCACTTTGATCGGGAGCAGGTTTTGGATCGGGATTTTTTGCATGAAACGGTGCGGCATTATGATTATGCTACGCGCTATATGCAGTTTTTGTGTGGGGCTTTGGGAGTGCGGTTTGATTGAGATAGTCTGTCATTCTATTGCATTGAGTAATTTCGGACGACAGAATTGATAGCCGCCGTTCATGCGCATGATGTAGCCCATATGCACTTTTCTCAAAACAGCCAGATAACCTTGTAATGAACTTAAATTGCAAGAAGGACTATGATCTTGCTAAATAGTTATTCTAAAATAACGGCTATCAGCACCAGGCTTACGAGCTTGCGCGTCTCTCCCCGTCAGAAAAAGCGATAGAATAACCACCAATTTCTAACATACAGGTATGAATGGATGTTTGCTTTCTCAGACCGCTCTCTCAGCGCCAATTGCTTTGTCGGTAGAATGAAATGATCAAGCTTACCGTTAATGGGAGATCTGTCGAGTTGAATGATGGCTCGACTTTACTCGATGCAGCCAGGGAAGCTGGCGTGTATATTCCCACGATTTGTTACCATCCTCGTTTGCCCTGCCATGCTGTATGCCGAATGTGTCTCGTTAATGTTGAGGGTGAATATCGCCCACAACCAGCTTGTATCACGAAGGCGAAAGAGGATGATGTTGTCGATACGGACTCCACAGATCTACAGGATTTTCGTAAAACAGATATAGAATGGTTACTGGCTCGCCATCCGAACGATTGCATACGATGTGAAGTAAGCGGATCTTGCAAGTTGCAAGACTTTGTTAGCGAGAATCAATTGGAGGATCGCTGGAAAAAGGTTCCGAGAGGATCGGCAGAACACCCGGAGCATCGTCTGACTGACCACACCTCCCCGAGTATTTGGCGTGATCTATCAAAATGCATTGAATGCGGCTTGTGTGTTGAAGCGTGTGGCGATGCAGGACAACAACAACACGTGATTGGATTTGCAGAACGTGGTTCAGGTCGCTTGCCCGTTACTGTTTTTGATCAATCCCTGACTAATACGAATTGTATCTCCTGCGGCCAATGCACACTTGTGTGTCCCGTCGGCGCTTTGATCGAGACGCCTCACTGGCACGATGTGCTTCATACCCTTGATACACGAAGACGCATCTCTGCGGTACAGGTTGCACCAGCAACGCGCATTGCCATTAGTGAAGAGTTCGGAATGAAACCCGGTACCGTGAGCACGGGCAGATTGATCAACGCCTTGAGACAGCTGGGTTTTGATTACGTGTTTGATACTAATTTTGCTGCCGATTTGACGGTGATGGAAGAAGGAACCGAATTTCTGGAACGTCTCCGAAACCAGAAGCACTTACCGCTTTTTACTTCCTGCTGTCCGGGATGGGTAAACTGGGTTGAGATCAATCGTCCTGACCTTCTGCCACACCTGAGTACGACAAAATCACCACAGCAAATGCATGGTGCACTCACGAAACGTAGCGCCTTCGCGCGATCCCTCGGTCCTGAATTTGCAGAGGGCAAGGTTGAACCCTACGTGGTGAGTGTGATGCCTTGCACGGCGAAGAAAGATGAGGCCGTTCGGCCAGGTGTATCCGGTGATATTGATCATGCGCTGACAACCCGTGAACTGGCCAGAATGATCAGGGCACGCGGCATTGCGTTTAGCGCATTATCGGAACACGGTGAATTTAATCATCCGCTGGGTGAAAGCACCGGTGCCGGACAGATCTTCGGCGCATCAGGTGGCGTCATGGAAGCGGTGGTGCGCACCGCATCCCATTTCATCGGTGAGGAAAATGCGCTTCCGTTGGAATGGCATCAGCTCCGCGGTGTAAGTACAGGCGTAAAATCGGCCGAGATACCCGGTATCGGCAAGGTCGCCATTTGCAACGGCATCGCAGCAGCGCAACGTATGCTGAAGATGGAAGCATGGCGAGATGAGTTTGTCGCCATTGAGGTGATGGCCTGTGTGGGTGGATGTCTGGGCGGCGGCGGTGAACCCAAATCCATGGATCCGCTTGTACTGGAGAAGCGCATGCAAGCCATTTATGCTGTGGATAAAGATTCACCGCGACGACGCTCGTATGAAAATCAGGACGTGCAAAAATTATATGCGACAGAATTGAAAGAACCGAATTCCGTTGAAGCTCACGCCTTGCTTCACACCAGCTATGCCGCGCGAAACTCCGAGCGATTACTTTTGATGCGGCTTCTCGATTGTGTCGACCAGCGTGATGCCAGTGGTGCGGTCAGCTTGTTTCATCCGGATGCAGTGTGGTCAACTGCGTCACCTTTTGGTGACATACAGGGTGCTGCAAATATCGAGAACTTAATCAATACACGTTTGCCTCCGCGTAAGTATGGCCCGGGATATGCCCGACATCGAATGGAATCCACTGCGGGTGTTGACGATCTCACCGTCATCACGCCCGCAGGTGAGCGATGCCGATTTAGTATGAAAGTAGAAACCTTACGTGAAGTCAGTCAGCCGAGGATGGTGATTAGAAAGCTTGTGCGTGAAGTCCTGTGATCAACTGGACTCTTCTATTAGAATTTGCATGTATTAAGGCTCGCTATTTCCAGTTCGCTGAAACTTCTTTATATACGGATTTCGAGAAAAAAGTGGCCATAGTGTTTCAGAAGTAGAACAGATGCCGCGGGGCTTTGAATAAATATGAAATTATAATTACAGCTCGTTTCGGATCAGAATTTTAATACTTGAATTCAT
>CAZXZI010000069.1:0-14663 GCA_964645165.1 uncultured Ectothiorhodospiraceae bacterium | reverse complement strand
GTTCATGATCAGAATACCTGCCACCGCAAGACTGATGGCAGCGATGCCGGCCACGGTCAGGGTGAGCGCCTGGAGAATCTCGTCGAAGGTGGTCAGCAACGCATCTTGAGTAATGACGGTGACATCTTCCTCCCCCTGATGGCGGTCACGAATGGTCTGCTGCACATGTTCGATCACCGCCGGGAGCATAGCGCGGTCGCGAACCTCTACTAGAATGCGATATAGGGTGTTGGTGTTGAATAGCTGCTGGGCGACGGCCACCGGAATGATCACCACGTCCTGCACGTCCACGCCGATGGAACGGCCCTCCGAGGCGAGCACGCCAATAACCCGGAAGCGGCGGTCACCGATGCGCACCCATTCGCCGATGGCGCGATCACCGCCAAATAATTCCTGTTTGACCTTGGTGCCGAGCACCGCCACGGGGCTGCCGCGATCCACGTCTCCTTCCGGCAGAAAACGGCCCTGGGCCATTTCCCAGTGGCGAATATCGAGCATGGCGGCGGTGGAGCCGAGGGCTGGTACCTCTCGTGACAGACCCTTGTGGGAGACTTGTGCAGAAGCGAGCGTCAACGGGGCGACACGGCGAATGCGAGCGGAGCGGGCGATGGCCTGCATGTCATCCAGGGTCAGGTCTCGGGTGGTCTCGCCGAACATGGCCGACGGGTCGCCGCCGCTGGTTTCGGAGTGGCCGGGTAAAACAATCACCAGGTTGGTACCGAGGGAGGCAAACTCGTTCAAGACGTAGCGACGTGCGGCCTCGCCGAGCGAGGTGAGTATCAATACCGAGGCGACACCGATGGCCATGGCCAACAACATCAAGCCGGTGCGACTGCGATAACCGCGCAGGGCGTCGAGGGCGAAGTGAACGGCATCAAGGGTTTTCATGGTCTTGCCTGGCGGCGTTGTCATTGAGTCCTTCGTGCTCTTTATGCTCTTTATTAAGGGTATCCTTGATGATGGCGCCGTCCACCATGTGCAGGCGTCGCTTGGCGCGCTTGCCCAGGGATTCGTCGTGGGTCACTACCAGTAGCGTCAGTCCATTGGCGTTGAGCTGTTCAAGAATCTTTACCACTTCAACGCCGGAGCTGCTATCGAGATTGCCAGTGGGCTCATCCGCCAGCAACATAGCAGGGCCGATGACCGTGGCGCGGGCAATGGCCACACGCTGGCGCTGACCACCGGAGAGTTGATCCGGGCGATGGCCAGCGCGATCAGCGATCCCCATTTGTTGCAGAGCCAGATCAACCTTTTTGTTGCGTTCTTTTTCAGAGACACCCGACAACACTAGCGGCAGGGCAATATTTTGTGCCGCTGTGAGTCGTGGCACCAAATGGAAAAACTGGAATACAAAACCGATTTTTTCACGCCGGGTATGTGCCAGCTGCTCATCGGAAAGCGTGGTGACATCCTGCCCGTCTAACTGGTAGTGTCCGGCCGTGGGTCGATCAAGCAGGCCAATCATGTTGAGCAGGGTGGATTTTCCCGAGCCGGACGGCCCCATGATCGAGATGTATTCCCCGGCGGAGACTTGCAGATTGATATCACGCAAGGCGTGTACCTGCTGGTCGCCTACCTGGAAATCGCGTTGAATGTTTGTGAGTTTGATCATATTAAGGTCAGATAAAAGAGCAAAGTGAAAAGGCAAAAATTGATTTTTTTACTTTTATTTTTTCCCTTGTGTCTTTACTCTAATTTTACAAGCGCACCATCTTTTACACCTTCGCGGTCAATACTGGTGACCACTTGTTCACCTTCATTCAGACCGGAGATAATTTCTGTCAGTTTCCAGTTAGAAAGGCCGACTTTTACCTTGCGCGCATGTATTCGATTTTCATTCGCGGTATAAACGAACACACGCTTATCCTCCAGCAGTGCTTCACTGGGGATGCGCAGCACATCCGGGCGGGTGGAGAGAATAATTTCCAGATCGGCACTGTAACCAGCCAGCAGCTGGGCGTAATCTTTGGGCTGGTTGAACTTCGCTTCCACATCCACGGTACGTGCCTGCTTTTCAATCTCCAGCACATAGGGGGCAATGCGGCGAATGCTTCCTTCAAAGGTTTTGTTGGGGAAGGCGTCCAGTGAAATGCGTGCAAGCTGGCCCACTTTTACTTTGGCGGCATCCACTTCATCGATGGGCGCGGAAATGTACAGGCAATTATTATCGACGAGGTCCACTGCGGGTGGCGTGGGAATGCCCGGTGGGGAGGGAGTCACAAACTCACCCAACTCACCGTTGATTTTGGCGATGATGCCGTCGAAGGGCGCGATCAAGCGAGTGCGTTCCAAATTGGCCTTGCTGACGTTGATTTTTGCCTGTGATACCCGGCGTGATTCCCTGGCTGCCAGGCAGGCAGCGGCACGAGCCTTGGCGTCGCCCACGGAGCGTTCGGTATCGTCGTCCGAGGCAAGTTTTTGCTTGCGCAGATGCACCAGGCGGTCGGCCTCGGTGCGGGCCACTTCGGCAATTACACAGACTTCGGTAGCGTGGGCGGCGGTGGCCACGGCCTCACGTTCCGCCAGTTTTAGCTGGGCGGCGAGATCCTTATTCCACAGCGATAACAGTAACTGTCCAGCCTTGACGTGGTCGCCCTGTTTGATCGGGAGTTCCGAGATTAGGCCGCCGATGGAAGGCGAGAGTTTGGCACGCTGGCAGGCTTCAACAGTGCCCGCGCGAGTATTGGCCACGGTGGATTCAATGGCACCGCGATCCGCAGTTTGCACGCGCACCGTTACCGGTTTGGGTTGCGACCAGTACCAGCCCAAGGCAACGCCTATGGCGAGGATGATGCCGATGATGACCAGGCGACGGAGGTGATGGGTCATGGGTTACCTTTTGGCTTATGTTGAAATGTGCAATGCAATCACAATTCCTTCACCTTATATATGGTGGCTGGTGCCAAAGCACAATAGCTGCTCATGGATTTTCTGGGAATTGATGATCGGCAGTGTACGGCAAAAATAGACGCCCAATAAAAAAGCAGGCTCCATCCGTGAGGCCTGCTTCTTTTTGTGAACACCGGCGCTCACCGGTGGGCTTGCTACACGCGAGGTTAGAACTTGTAGATCATGCCCACTGACAAAGCGCTGGGTGAACCACCGAGGTCGGTTTTGACCTCATCACCATGGCCGCCATCAACTGCCTGGAATTGGGCATTGTTGTCGTTGCTGGTAGCGACATACACGGCATAGACCTGAGTCTGCTTGTCCATTTTGTTGTAGACGCCGATCGCTGCCTGGCTGCCACCGGAATCGCTGACGCCTTTGTAGTCGCCGGCAACCAGGTATTGCAGTTTGAAGGTGTTGTTGCCGGCCTTGTAACTGGCATTGACACCGTAGGCATCGCGCTCCATGTGCGCCGTCGTATCCGCCGTCAGACTTTCGTAGATGGCGCCCACTTGGGTGGCACCGGCCTTGTATTTGGCAGCAACACGCAGGCCGTCAACGCCACCAAAACCGGAGAGGTTACTCCAGCTTTCCTGGGCGATGGCTACGCGCAGCGGTCCGCCGTGGTAACTCAGCGAGACACTGGTCATGTCGTTATTGGTGTTGTCCTGATGGCCGGCGTTGCTGTCCTGTGCATCGGTGCTGTACATGGCCTTCAGTTGCACAGGGCCAAATGTGTTGCTGTACATGATGGCGTTTTTCGCGCGATTGTTCATCTTGTTGCCTTTGATCGCGCTGGCGCCCAGGATAGCGCGACGATCGGCGACGCTATCACCAAACATGCCCCACTTGGAACCTACGTCCTTGAACGGCGTGTCGCGATGGCCAGCCAACAGGCTACCGAAGCTGCCCTTTAGACCGAGATAGGCGTTGCGCGACAGCCAGGAACCAGCACCCTGGTCGAGTTCCATGGTGGATTCGTATTTGTAGAAAGCGGCCATACCGTTATCCATTTTGTGCTTGCCCTTGAACCCAAGGCGACTGGAATTACTGGACACGTTGAGACCACTGACATCATCGGGTGAAGCTTTGTCGTTATCGCTTTGGTCAATAGAAAGGTGGACTTTACCGTAGACATTGAGCGCATCGCCGGCGACTTCAACGGCGTTGGCAGAAACAGGCACGATAAATGCCGATACCACGGCAAGGTTAATCAATGATATTTTCATCACAAATCCTCAAAGTAAATGTTATTGCAGAGTTTTTATTTTCACTGTGTAGCCAGCGCCTATTTCCGTGGCCGCATCAGGTTTGCAATTGCAAGTGATACATCTGTGCTACAAACGCGACGCATTTATACGTACGATTTATTACAGGAATAAGACAACTCTCTATAACGGAGAAATAGTGACGGTGAAATTTTTAGCGTGGTATGGTTTTTGTCAAAGCAGGGCACTACTGTTAATGCAGCCGGCGGCCAATGCGTGAACGCGCTCGACCATCGGTAGTATGTGCCTCACGGTAGTTTTCGGGCAAAATGGCACTCATCCCGAATACCTTCGCTCATGGTGATAAACAAAATTATGCAATGTGTACGATGCTCTGGGTTGATATTTTTTTTACCGCTGTTGGCAATGGCGGGAAGCCCCGTCGGTCTGAATACGGGAATTGATACAAGTGCCAAACTGCCTTTTTGGGAATGGCGCAGCGAAGGCATGTTGATTCGTTGGGTGCAGCGTCTGCCGGATCAAAGCCGAGCCTTTTTTGCGGCGCGTCAATTCAATGCAGAGGATGTTGAACGCATTGCTACCAGTTGTGTGTTCCAGACTATCTACAAAAATACAGCGGTGGGTGAATCTGCAACCGTCATTGAATATGATCTCGCCGATTGGCGCGTGCTGCAAAAGGGTAAAACAAAAAAGATAAAGTTAAAAAAGACCTGGCTGGCCGAATGGCAAAAGCGCAACATACCTGCCGCGGCCAGGATTGCCTTTGAGTGGTCACTGTTACCGAGCAAGCATCGCCTCTTGGCGGGGGACTACAATTGGGGCATGACTACCTTTGGCCTGAAACCCGGTGAGAAATTTGATTTACAGATTATCTGGAAAAAAGACGGTGTGTCGCAGGCAACCGTTATCCCTGGGATGGAATGTGCGAAGGACGTGCACCCAGAGCCGTTGATGGATGAGTAAAGGAGTTGTTGAGTGACTATTCACGTTATTGTTGTCCCGTTAACTTTATATCCGCCATTCCGGCCTTCGCCGGAATGGCGGAAGAGGTTTCTGGCTATTCATGCCTCAAATCATGCTGCAGCTCATGATAAACAAACAATTACCCCGCGCAGGCAAATGTTAATGGGTCAGCAGTGATTTCACGTTATTGTTTTTTTGTCCTGTTGCTGCTTGTTTCCGCCTTGTCGGTTGCGTCCGACCAGTCATTGCACCCGGTCACAGGCAAACCCATGGCGGCAGACTTTGTGCTCAAGGATGTTGATGGTCAACAACATCGGCTTAAAGATTATCGCGGTAATGTGGTGGTATTAAATTTTTGGGCAACCTGGTGTCCACCCTGCCGGGCAGAGTTACATTCCATGGAACGCGCGCATCAGTTGCTCTCCACAAAAAATATCAAGATTGTGGCCATCAACGTCGGCGAGGATGCGGATACGGTTTTTACCTTCACCTCGGACTATGCCATGAGTTACGACGTGTTAATGGATGTTGATTCAAAGGTTATCAAACAATATCCGGTGATCGGTCTACCCACGACGTTTATCATCGATCCACAGGGGCGCCTTGTGTATCGCGCTGTGGGGAGTCGGGATTGGGCGGATGTCAAACTGCATCTCAAACTCGAGGCTTTATTGAAGTAACACGAACCTGTACCGAGCGTCTGTATTATTCCTTGGGTGTTTCTCTGTGCTGTCACCTTGAATGATGCAAATCCTTAATAAAATTTCTTGCGGGTCGAATATAGGGAAGGACACCCCTTGGAACCCTTAACGCGTTACGGAGAACAAAGATGAACAAACTTGAACAGTTGCACCAAATGACCAAAATCGTAGCGGATACCGGTGATATTGACGCGATTAAACAACACACCCCCATCGATGCCACCACCAACCCATCACTGCTTTTTAAGGCAGCTCAGCAGCCGCAGTATCAGGAGTTGGTGACTTCAGCTATCGCCTATGGTCAGCAGGCGGGTACAGCTGAGCAGAGGATGCAACGCACGCTGGATAAGCTGTCGGTGAATTTTGGTGCGGAGATTTTGAAAATCATCCCGGGAAGAATTTCCACTGAAGTGGATTCACGCCTATCGTTTGACACCGCAGCCAGTATCGCAAAGGCCGAGCAGTTGATTGCGCTTTACGAGAATGAAGGCGTGATGCGTGAGCGCATACTGATTAAAGTGGCGGCAACCTGGGAAGGTATTAAGGCGGCCGAGCAGTTGGAAAAAAAGGGCATTCACTGCAATTTGACCTTGATGTTCAGCCTGGCCCAGGCCATCGCCAGTGCCGAGGCGGGTGTCACGCTGATCTCGCCTTTTGTGGGGCGCATTTTTGATTGGTACAAAAAGGCAGAAGGCGTGGAGAGCTACGCGTCGCACGAAGACCCTGGCGTAATCTCGGTGAGCAACATTTATGATTATTACAAGGCCTTCGATTATCAAACCGTGGTGATGGGTGCGAGTTTCCGCAATTCGGGCGAGATACTGGAGCTGGCGGGTTGTGATTTATTGACCATCTCGCCAGGACTGATGGACGAGTTAGAAGGTGCTGAGGGTGAAGTACCGCGCAAACTGGATGCGGCGCAATCCAAGGCCAAAACCATTCAGCCCATTGATGCCAGCGAGCAGGGCTTCCGTTGGATGATGAATGAAGACGCCATGGCGACGGAAAAACTGGCCGAAGGTATTCGCAACTTCACGGCCGATACCCTTAAGCTGGAAAAATATATTGATCAATTGGCAGGTAGTGCGGCGGCTTGATTGAGCAAAGAACGTGGCTGCTTAGGCGGATGGGTTTTGCTCTCAGCGTCGCAGCCGACGCCACCACACCCAGGCACCGCTGAGGCTTAGCAGTAACATGGCTAGCGCGGCGGCATCCATCAGCCACACACCGCCATCACCGAGGATGCGCCCACTGTGCAGATCCAGCAGGGTACGTTCCAGGGTCAGGTCATGGCCGCGGTACTCTGTGGCGAGGCGTTGGTAGACCGGAGCGGGCAGCGTCTGGCTGGTAATCCAGGGGACACCGCTCACATCAATGTGCTGCCAGTCGAGAAAGTTATCGTCAGTGGTGTAACTGCCGTGCGCAGCCTGTAATACCAGCTTATTATTCTCCACGCCGATCTTTTGTAGCCCGGCGGGCAAGCCGCCGACGTTACCGATGCGTTCGATGGTTTCTCCTTCGGGCGTGAGCAGGATCAACTCTCGTTCACGGGCGATGACCGCTATCTCCCCCAACATCACGGCGCCACGCAAAGCGCCGCCAGTGCCGGGCAATTCCTGTATCTCACTTTGAGAGACATAGTAGACCCGGTTCCCCAGCTGAGTAACCCAGTGTTGATTCAGGAGGTAGGCGTTGCCAGCGACAGGTGCGTGGATGCCATACCAGTCTAATAGCAGCTTGTTTTGCACGTAGGATTTGTCCAGCTCGAGATCGTGGCCGTGGTTGATGATGATGCCAGTGAACGACAACAACAACACAAACAGCGCGACGGTGATGCCAATGCGTCGGTGCCAGGCGTACCACACGCGCAGTGGCACCCGGGGCGGCGGTGGTCGGTGAACCATCGTTTGTGGCGGGGCGGATGGGTGAGGTTTGGGTGTCGATTTCATGTTATGTCTTTGCATATTTCGTAGGGTGGGCATCGCCCACCATTACTGTACTGCTTGGCGATGACTCTGCTGGTGGGCAATGCCCACCCTACGGATACAACGTAAAAAAATATCTTTAGTGACATCCCTGCGTACCCAACTCATCAAGCTGTTTTTCAAGCTGTCCATCCCGCTATTTCTCAAGCTGCTTGTCAAAGAACAGCGCCAAGCGCGCCAGTTTGGTGAGCGCTCGCGAAGACAGTGTCGCCCCGGAAATGCTATCTATGGAACGATCCAGTTGTTTTTCCTCGGTAAGCCGGGCATCGGTAAACTGGTCACGGAAAAAGGCCTGACGCACTTCGTCGCCACGGCTTTCGCGATATTCCAGTACGCGAATGCTTTCCAGCCGACTGATATTGTCCGTGCCCCGGCGCACCACCAGCCCCACGGTGATGGGTTTTTCCTTGCCGATCTCTTCCAGTACCCAGGCGCTGTGTTGGTCGCGCCGCCAGTAGCGAATGCGTAGGCGATTCAGTTTGTGCCCCATGATCTGCTGCACGGCGGGACGCAATTTTTTGGTGATCCACAGTACCTTCGGTTTGGGAGGATAACCGGCAAAGGCCTCGGCTACAAAATCACGCGGCGTCTGATAGATGCCGCGTGCCAGCGCCAAAGAGCTGAGCATCGCCAGGCTCAGAAAAGCCGTTATAAAAAAACGCAGGGACATCGATGTTAGTTCGTGCGCTTAAAACTGGTAGCCGGCGCCAAGGTTAATACCCTGAAATTCATCTTTGCCTGCGGGTACCTCCTGAGTCTGATAATCCGCTTTGATAACGACATCGGGGTGGGGCCAGTAATTGATGCCGATGCTGGTTTGCGTGTATTCACTGTCGGTAGTGTCACCGGCCTGGTTATCCCATTGATTGAAGCGCGCAAACAGACCGAGTTTGGGGTTTACCCGGTAGGCAGGTTCAACATACCAGCCGGTTTGTTGATCAGCACCCACGGTGGCGGGGCCGGTGCCGCTGAGATCCCACATCGCGTACAGGGCGCGGGCACTCATCGGACCTTTTTGCCAGACAACATGGGTTTCCAGCAGCGTTGCGCTGCCCGCGTTTGCGTCGGCGCTCTGGGTGATATTAGTTTGTTGCTGTACGGTGGCGGCAATTTCCAGCCCGGCCATGCCCGTCCATTTGATACGCGCGGTGATGGCGGGATCGTCAGCGGCAGCTTGACGCACGGCATTCCTGCCTTTGCGCACGGTGTAGTTATTGGCGAGATCGGTTTCCAGCCCCGAGTGCAACGCCAGGTCGTAGCTCAGGCCGGGGCTGAGCCGACCCGCAAGACTCACACCGCCCTCGCGCCAGGTGGCGGGGATGATGTTTGTTTCCACCGGGTTGCGTTCCACTCCATAAAAGGTGGGTGGCTCGTGAGTTTCGTTGATGATGCCTACGGGCACCAAAAACACACCAGCGCGGCTCACGGTATCCGGACTCAGGTCAAATTCCAGATAGGCCTGCTCCATCGCCACTTCGCCGCCGTCTTTGTCGGCCTGGGCATGTTCCACTTCCAGCTCGGAGAAGAGTCGAACTTTATCGCTAAATTCGTGACTGAGAAAGAGGATGAAACGATGGAAGTCGATCTCTTTTTTGTCGCTGCCGCCGGCAGTCTGGTTATCAAGGTTGTTGTAATGCAGCTCGCCGTAACCACCGAGGGTGGTGGCGCTGGTTTTGCTATTGCCATTTTGCGCGGACTGGCCTTCGAGCATGTCGAGGGTCATGTCGAGTTTTTCTTTCACCGCGTCTAGCTCATTTTGCATGGCCTTCAGTTCGGGGCTGCTTGCCGCCAGGGCATTGCCAGACAGTGCGGCGGTAATCAGCAGGGCAAGACCTGCCGATTTGAGGACGGGGGGGACGATGTGATTCATGGTTTTTCTACCTCTATTACATGGTTTTAAGCGCGATTGATCGGAGAGCCGTGCTTGTTCGGTACTGGCCTGTGCATGAGTTCAGGCCGGTTTGAGACAAACTGTGTGAGTGGGACAGACCCGTTCACTGCAACGCGTTAACTGGCGCAAATGATAATCATTATCATATAGAAAATCAACCGGTTTATGCTGTTCAGAAAAATAGCTGGTAAATCAATAGATTGGCTTCAGGGGGTGATTGTGATGGTGGAATGCAAGAGTGTGCGAATGCTCTCGGGCAGTATTTCCAGCAGCGGGCTGGGGATTTGTTCGGGAAACAGGAGGCCGAAGCCAACGAGCCCAAACAGGACAATAAGCAAGCCCCAAAATAGCCAACGTCCCCAACGCGGTGAACGTGTTACCACCTCGGGTACAGGCTCGATGTGGGCGATGGTTTCGATTTCCACTGGCGTGGGTTTTGGCTCTTTTACGCCTTCGATGTTGAGACCGGACATGTTTAGGGTTTGGTACTGCATGAGCAGGTTTTTTAGTGTCGGGTCTTGGATCGTGGAATCTTTGTGCCAGCCCAGCGCAGCCTGGGCACCCGCGTTGTAGATTTTTTCAATGAGCACGTAGCGTTTGTAAAGACGCGCGTTGGACTCCACCATGCCAGCGGCATTTTCAGCACTGAGTCCAAAGTGGTTTTCAAGAAAATCACACAGCGAAGCCAGGTAAGTTTTTTTATTGGCCTTGAGCGGTGTGGCCAGGCCGATGGCGGCACCGGTGAAAAAAGCGGTAGCCAAAATCAGGTGCACGGTGGACGCGCAAACATCACGCGTCGACAGCTCGGCGAGTTGCAAGTCACCAAACTGAGCGAGCTTTTCATGATGGCTGGGCGGGGTCACCCTTCTTTAGCGACAGTTGAGCAGTTGCGCTTGAATCTCCGCCTGTTTGAGTTTTTGCACAAACCAGTGCAATGCCTTGCCCTGGTTGTCGCTACGCCAGGCGACTTGCAGCGTGGCTCGGTTAGGCATGGACTCCACCGTTTTCACCCGCAAGCGTTGGGCATCGATGGCAGGCTGCGCCCAATGCGATGGCAGATAACCCACGCCCAAGCCTTGAATGTGCGCCGCAAGTTTGCTGCTCATGTCCGGCACGGTGAGTACTTCCTGCCCGGTGAGCAAACCACTACTGCGGGGCGGCAGGTAACGGGAGCTGTCGGCAATGGCGATGGCGCGGTACTGCAAAATGTCGGTGCTACTCAAGGGATCTTCGGCATCCGCTAATGGGTGATTGGGGGCAACGGCAAACAGCATGTCGAATTCGCACAGGGAAAAATGGCTGTAGCCCGCGCCCGCAGGGGCGTCCCCGCTGGCACCGATAACCAGATCCACCCGGTTGGAAACCAGAGCATCCCAGGTGCCGCCCAACACCTCCTCCTGTAACCGCAACTGTGTGCCCTTGTTGTGGACGGTGGATTCACCCGTTGTGATGGGTGTTTGCTCGGCATAAAAATCGGCCATCAGTGGCAGCAGATTAGTGGCGGGAATCACTGTGTCCAGGGCGATGCGGAGCTCGGTTTCCCAGCCAGTAGCTATCCGTTTTACCTGACCTTCCAGCTCATTCGCGGCGAGCAATAGTCGGCGACCTTCTTTCAACAGGGTTTTACCGGCAGGTGTGAGCACGGCGCGATGACCACTGCGATCAAAAATAGGTGTGCCGAGATCCTGTTCCAGCTTTTGCATGGTGTAACTAACGGCGGAGGGTACGCGATACAGGCCTTCCGCAGCGGCGGCAAAACTACCCCGTTGGTCGATGGCATCCAGTACATTGAGGGCATCCAGGGTGAGTTTCATGGTTTTTTCCACTAGCTGGAGAAGGTTCAAAATATTTGTTTGAGATCTGCAAAATATTCTGCTTTTTATTCATTAAGGTCAACACTATGATGTAAATCCAAGTCTTAAGTGACTGAATAATTGGATCTAATTAATTGGCAAAGGGAGGTCAAAATGTTTGATATCAGGCGATCACAGGAACGTGGACAAGGCTCTCACGGATGGCTGAATAGTCGACACAGCTTTTCCTTTGCCGATTACGTGGATCCGGCGCGCATGGGGTTTTCCGTGCTGCGCGTCATCAATGACGACGAAGTAGCGCCGGGTGCAGGTTTTGGAACCCACGCGCATCGCGACATGGAAATCATCAGCATCATCTTGCAAGGCACTATTGAGCACAAAGACAGTATGGGCCATGTATTACAAATACAGGCTGGTGACGTGCAACGCATGAGTGCAGGCACGGGTGTCACGCACAGCGAGTACAACGCCTCGCAGGATGAAGTGCTGAAATTTCTGCAAATCTGGATTGAGCCAAACCAGTTAGGGCTTGAACCCAGCTATGAAGAGCTGAGGCTCAGCGACAGTGATACAAAACTGCAAGTGTTAGCATCGCCGGATCAGCGCGACGGTTCCATGTTATTGCATCAGGATGCCGTGTTGTTTGGTGGCAACGTACCAGCGAATGAAGAACTGTCTTTGCCGTTGAGCGCAATGCGAAAATATTATCTGCACATGATACGCGGTGAAATAACAGCGGCGAATCAAACGCTAGCGGAAGGCGATGCACTGACCATTGAAGATGAAACGGCAGCGCACATTGTGGCAAACAGCGACGCCGAGTTTTTGTTATTTGATTTGCCGTAAATGAGTTTTTTATAAATCGTCAGAGCCTGCCCCGCGAAGCATCTTGGGTACTCCGGCGTAGGCCGGAATCCAGATTATTGTTTAAGTCACTGGATTTCGGATCAAGTCCGGAATGACGCTTAACTGTAAATATAATCGTTGGGTATGCACCGCCCACCATTGTGCGTTATCTATAACCTGAAGCGGTGGGCAATACCCACCCTGCACAAACAATGAACGATAATTTTTGGAGACAACACTATGAATGATAAATCCGCTATCACCCAGGCCCCCGTCGATGCATTGATCGCCCAACGCTGGAGCCCCCGCGCCTTTGATGGCGAACGTCGCATGGAACACAAAGAAGTGCTCTCTTTATTAGAAGCCGCCCGCTGGGCACCGTCTTGTTTTAATGATCAGCCGTGGCGTTTCATCGTATGTAATCGTGCCGATGATGAAGCCGGTTGGGAAAAGTTGTTGGGTTGCTTGGCGGAAAAAAATCAACTGTGGGCAAAAAACGCATCGTTATTATTGTTGGCCACCGCAATGCCCAACTTTGGCCACAATGACAAACCTAATCGCTGGCATCAGTACGACACCGGCGCCGCTAGCGAAAACATCTGTCTGCAAGCCGCCGCCCAAGGTTTGGCTGCACATCAGATGGGTGGCTTTGATGCAGACAAAGCGCGTGCCGCGTTTGGGATTCCCAATGAAGTGGATTTAATCGCCGCGATAGCGGTCGGCCATCCTGGCAAGGTTAACGAACTGCATGAAGATTTCCGCGAAGGCGAAAGTGCAGAGCGGGCGAGAAAGCCGCTGGGTGAAGTGTTTTTTGCTGGGGGGTGGGGTGAGTCGGTTGTGGGTTAACTTATTCGTTATGTGCGGTTTTGTAGTTCATTAATAATTTCTTCGACACTTTTTATTCCTTGTTCTTCTCTGTTTATTAATTCGAACAACCAGCTTTCAATGGTGGCGGCAGCTGCCCACGAAGGATTGCTGTATGAATTAGCTCCGTTTTGTATTGCTTTGTGCCGTTCATCCGTCGCATCATTGAGTAATAGTACAAGTGCTTTTTTTCTATCATCTTCTTGTAGTGATTTTGCCGCTTCGATTCTAGGTATGTATGATTTTATTGTTTTTGATATTTCAGATTTAGCTTTTGACTTGAACCAACCAGAGGTCTTCTTCTTTATTTTTTGTAACTCACTTACGTTGTTGCTCATTTCTTATTCTCCTTGAAACGCATAACGTTTGAGTCAGCCGGTAGGCGCCTTTTGCGCCGATCCTGTTTAACGATTTATTATATATTTTCGTCATCTAACTTCGGTGATTTAATATCTCTGAGATAAGAAAACTTGGGGTTGTAGTTATAAGCGTTCTTGATGTCAAGTGCCACTCCGTCCGCATCACCGTAAAGTGTGCCGCCAGTCATATTCATTAGTTCTAATTTCTTGAAAACATCTCCAGCACACTTTTGATTGAGAAAAATTTTATGAAGAATTTCAGTTCCGGGTTTGGTTTTTCCATTTTCATATACCGGAATCTCCTTAGCCTTTTCAATGTACTCTTCAAGATCTTTTATTCCCATGTGCTCGTAGTTGAGAGTATCGTAAAGCAAAGCACCCAATTGGTTTTGCATTCTTCTGTTTGATTTGCCTGGGTATGGAATGAATTGAAGTTCGTTTTCTGGGAACCCATTTTTTAAGAACTCTTTACCTGGTGTGTGAAATGCCTTGTAGGCATCAAAATGTTTAGCAGGATTAGAAAGTATTGGATTTCTTTTTTTAGCCCAGCCAGTAGCTAGCTGATTAATATTTAATGCATAAATAATGGAATAATTATTGGCTTTATAGTTTATTCTGACGTTATTGAAGGCAAAAAATAAGGCGACATATGGGGAATAAGAAAAATCCAAACATGGTGTAGGAACACCATGATGTCTACTGTGCTCCAATGACTCAAATCTATCCAAATGATTATGAGACTCAACTCCGATTTTTTCTAAACCAACCTTGTATTTTTCTAACGCATCATCAATATCTGACATCCATGCTTCATGTGGAATACTGCTATGACGCTGCCAAGTATTAACTAGCCTGTGCTTGAAATCAGAATGACCACGAAAAACAACTATATCATTAGTGCCAAATGCTAATTCTTCTAAAAACGAAATAGCTCCCTTTGCACGTTGAAATCGTTTAATTTTGATTGTCATCTAATGGCCCTGTAAATATAACGATTAAACTCAGTTGACCTGCGATACAGAGTGCAGCGAAGCGAAACGGCGTATTGCTGGGTCAACTGCAGTGCCTTGTGTACGCCCAGCATGGGCATGAACTAATGAGGTGAAAGTCCTCTGTAGGAAG
>CAZXZI010000068.1:0-14755 GCA_964645165.1 uncultured Ectothiorhodospiraceae bacterium | reverse complement strand
AGATCATAGTAAGCTCCAAAGTCCATTGAACCACGAAAAGTCGCCGAGAGAAAATGAAGCAATGAACAGTGGTGGCAAATCGCAGGCAGCCATTATGAACGATGAAACGTTTAACGTTAAAAGTGCTGCAGACAAGCTCCAAAACTGTCAGAAAGTGGTTAATGCGGCGGCTGTTCGGCAGGTGTCTCAATCTCAGGAAGATGTCCGGGACTACTTAATAGAAGTATCAAAAGCGGCATTGGATATTGCCGAACAAAATGCTTTTTTCGATGCGCTCAAGGTACTCAATAACGCCAAAGAAACCCTGCGCAAAGATTTTCTGGTCGCGGTGGAAACACGGTTGACAACGTATTCGCCAGAAATTCCTCCGTTTGTTGAAAGTGAAGATAGCCCCGCCAGCCTAAGTTCGTTATCCATCGTGGATGATGAGGTGTTTGACGACTGGTTAGCCGATACCGCCACAGTGGATTCCGTAGAGTCGCGTAATGCAGAAGTGCTAACGGAAATAGAAAAACGCTTAAGTCTGTTGTATGGCGCGGAGATTAAACGCGTCAATAATCCTTACGGGCCGGTATTGTTTTCTCGCTTATTTCATGACGCCTTGAAAGTGCTGGAGTTGCGGCACAATGTCAATCTTGCCTGTTACAAAGTATTCAGAAATGTGTTGCTGGAGTCATTGCAGGGCTTGTACGGCAAACTGAACCAGTACTTTATTGATAATGGTGTGATGCCGGTGATTCATTACGCCCGGTCTATGGATAAGTCAGAGGAAGGAAAGTCAGTAGCCAATAATGCTTCCACCGGTGATGTTGTAGCGTCGGCTGAAATACCTGAGCGTACCACAGCAACCCCTCAAACATCAGAAACGGCATTGAATCCTGTTGCGGATTCCGGCCAGGGTTTGTATCAACTGGTGGGCGAACTAAAAATCCTACAGCAGGAATTGAGTCAGCATCTGGGCGATAAAACCGCAAATGAATTAGCTGCGGGGAAGATTTCAGCGAAGCAGTTTTTTTCTCAGTCGGTAGCTGAGGGTGAGACGGGACAGAAAGCCGATAAAAACTTTAGCCGGGAAGAAGTGCAGGCTGCATTATCCCTGGTAGAACCTGCACTGAATTCAGTTGCGGATAAAGATGAGGTTCGTGATTTCAAAGCGGAAGTTTTGCAGGTGCTGGGTAAGGGCGCTGAGGATGACGATAAAGATATAGGGTTGAGAGAAAGTCGTATTATTGATGTGGCCAGTAACATTTTTCATTGGATGCAGGAAGACCTGCAGGTTTCAGAGAAAATGCGTAACTGGATATCAAAGCTTGAATTACCAGTAATAAAAATTGCGGTGGATGATGATTCGTTATTTACCGATCGTCAGCATTTAGTGCGGAGAATGATTAACAAAGTGGCTCAGCTGGAAATGTTGGTGGGTGAGTCTGAAAGAAACGATGAACCTGCGGTAAAAAAAGCGCTGGACTGGATCGTGGGTTTGGTCAATGAGGAGTTTGATGGTTCGATGGATGTTTTTTCCCGTGCCATACATCAACTTGATGTGTTGTTGAATGTGCAAGACAAATCTTACAGTGCGAACCTAAAAAATCTGGTCGAAAATTTCCAACGAGAAGAAAAAGAGTTGCTGATTGAAGGTGATGCGAGTTATCTGCCACCAGACATTTCCTGGGATGACGTGAGTGAAGAAGAGCAAGCCATGTGGATTAAACGCGCTGACCGTCTGCAGGAGGGTGATTGGGTGGTGTTTGGTGCTAAATCTGCAGATCCTAAACGATTGCGCATCGCGTGGAAGGCAGAAAAAACTCAGCGTGTGGTGTTCGCTAATGTATTGGGCGAGAAAGATTTGGTGCTGCATTTAGCTGAACTGGCCAAAGATTTGCGCTCAGGCTCGGTGGTGGCATTGGATAGCGACAGCGAGCCGGCTATGGACAGAGCGCAATACTCTATGTTGCAAGAACTGCATCAACAACTTCTGCATCAATCCACGCATGATCAATTGACGGGCCTGATTAGTCGGCGTGAATTTGAGAAAAGTCTTAATGACGTGTTGTCATCAGCGAAACAAAGTAAAACGCGCCATGCATTATGTTTTATTGACTTGGATCAATTTAATATCATCAACAACGCCTGCGGTTATGAGGGCGGTGACAAAATGCTTAAGGATATTTCTGGTTTGTTGTCTGAGCAACTTGAGGAGGGCTGGGTGTTAGCTCGCCTGGGAAGCGATGAGTTTGGTTTGTTGTTGAAAAATTGTGCCCTGGACGATGCGCTGGATTTTGTCGAAGAGCTGATGGAACTTATTCAGGATTATCGCTTACAGTGGGAAAACAAACGACTGTCTATTGGTTTCAGTATGGGTTTGGTGCCCATCTCTCATCGTAGCGAAGCAGGAAATGAATTATTACAATTTGCTGAATCCAGTTGTAGTGTGGCCAAGGAAATGGGTGGTAATCGTGTCCAGCTTTACAACGCAAGCCACGCCGGTTTATCGGAACGGCGCAAGGCTGTGAAGTGGGCTGCAGAAATTGATCGTATTCTCGATGAAGATACATTGTACTTGCGTTGTCAACGGATTATGCCAATTGATGCGGGAAAGAATGCTAAAGATCACTATGAAATTCTGCTGGGCGTATGGGATTTGAACGGCGGTGACATCTCGACCCCGGAATTTATTGAGGCGGCAGAACGTTACAAACGTATGCCGGATGTTGATCGCTGGGTGATAAAAACAGCCTTCCGCTGGATTTCAGAGAATCATCAGACACTGAATGATCGCATCGATATGTTTTCATTGAATCTCTCTGGCCGCTCATTAAATGACGAAAGTTTTTTAGCGTTTTTGCTGGAGCAGATCAATGGCTCTGGTGTACCTGTTGATAAAATTACATTTGAGGTTACGGAGACCACCGGTGTAGCGAATATTTCCGATGCGGTAGATTTTATGAATACCATAAAAGCCACCGGCTGCTTATTTTCGCTTGATGACTTTGGTACGGGGATGTCATCCTATGCATATCTGAAAAATCTACCTGTGGACTATCTAAAAATAGACGGTGCCTTCGTCAAAGACATGGTGAACAATCCCAGTGACTATGCGGTCGCTAAATCCATTTGTGAAATTGGCCACTTTATGGGTAAAAAAGTCATTGCCGAATTTGTAGAAAATGATGAAATCCTGGCCCTGTTAAAAGAGTTGGGTGTGGATTACGCGCAGGGATATGGAATCGAGAGGCCCTGTGTGTTGACTGACCTGGTCAAGGTCGAAGCTTAAGTTATGGTGTAAGTTAAAGCTAAAATTATGTCAAAGATTAAGGCGCAAGTTAAGTGAATAACGAGAGTCTTAAATGTTGGCGAGAATAGGCAATTCTATAAAAAAGATTGCGCCGTATCCTGGCCGTGTTTCATAACCTACCCGACCATGATGCAGTTTTACGATATAGTTAACGATGGCTAACCCATGCCCCACGCCTTGATAACCAGAGTCTGTAGACATTTGCGGGAACTTCTCAAATAAGGTGGGTTGAAGTGACGCTGGTACACCGAGCCCTTTGTCACGCACTTCAACTCGCACGAATTTATTATTTACAGTAATAAACATTTCCACAGCTTCGTTGGCTGCACCATATTTTGCGGCATTGGAAAGTAAATTATTGAATGCCTGCTCAATGCGGCGTTCATTAGCCATGATCATTATGCGTTTTTCTGCGCAAGATTTCTCATCACAGAAATTATTATCATTTTGTTTTTTATCACAGATCTGCTCGTGACAGACGAGATGGTGATTTACTCCAAACTCTTTCCCGTATTCCTTGCTGAGGTAAAGGCAATTTTTTACAATCTTGAGCAGGTTGATAGGGTGCATTTCAAGTTCGATGTGGTCTGTTTCTAGTTTTCTCAGGTCTAATAAATCATTGACCAATACGATCATTCGGTCAGTGTTCTTAAGCGCAGTGCGCGTAAGGTCGGCTGCCTGACCGGGTAAAGTGCCACCCACACCACCGATGACTAATCCCAGCGATCCCCGAATGGCCGTGAGTGGGGTGCGTAGTTCGTGGCTAATAGTGGAAAGAAAATCATCGCGAATATGTTCGGCATCGGCGCGCCGTTTTTGGGTGCGCGCAATGGATAATAAAAATAAAATGCTGACAACGATCATGATCGAAAGAGTTGCAATGGCTTGGTTTATTATTTGCGTCCGAGTTGTCTTAAATAGTGTGGGCCTGTAAAGATCCGTAGCCGTCCATGCGGTGTCTGGTACATTTTTCATGGCGAGAATGCGTCTTTTTTCATCTTTTTGTAGGCGGTAGTCGTCACGTATCCAATGGTTTCTTGCTCCATCTGCAGTGACTTCAATGAGATCTAGGCTCGCTTCCATGATCAGCATTAATTGGTGGTTATAGGCTTCGGCCGTTTTAAGAAAGTTGCCGAGTACGTCTGCACGGAAGCTGATAAACAAAATTCCTTCGTTGTTTCCGTAGTGTGTAATAACATCAAAGTGGTAGCCTTCCGCATTTGGATGTATGCGTGGCGGTGAATGATTGCGTTTTGAAAAGTGCTTGAGATCTTTCAGGCAGACATCGCCCACAAAGCCGTCAAAGTCTTCCAATAGGGGCTCGCCATTATTCTTTGCGATGGTGAAGGCAAAATAGTTTGGAAAATAGTGTTTGATGCGTGTGCTGAGTTGTTCGTTCAAGGCGTCGTTTTTGGGAGACTCGGCGAGTTGCCGAATTAGCTTATACTCATTTTCCGCAAAGATATTAATCAGGCGATTTTTATCCCGGATGAAAATAGAAACATTGTCTGCGACAAGGGTGACTGATTCCTTGGCAATGTTGTTGTGTAACGCATGCAGCTCATTCATGCGGCTGTTGCCCACCCAATACAGAATTCCACCCACCAGTAGGTTGATAATAATCACAAATATATAGTTGTTTCTCATGGGGGTGTACACGCCGAATAAAAAGGTTTATTTCTCCCTTCTATAACGACGCCTGTCGGGTCTGGCTTTAGCGACTGGCATGTTAAACTGCCACAAAAGTCAGGGGTGAAAAGCAGATGAAAACGCAAACCATTGCGGTGTTCGGCACTGGGCTCATGGGCGCACCACTGGCCGAGCGCCTGCTGGATACGGGTTATAAAGTGGTGGTGTGGAACCGCAGCCCGGAAAAACTAGAGCCGCTGGTGGCCAGAGGCGCATTAGCCGCAGAAACACCGGCGCAGGCGGTGCAGTCTGCCGATGTGCTTATCACCTGGCTGACGGATCAGGTGGCGATTCAAGAGGTGTTGCTTCCCGCAGAGCGCGCCAGCCTGTTGGCGGGCAAAACCATCGTGCAAATGGCCACCATCGGCCCCTCGCACAGTCGCGGGCTGGAGGACGCTGCCATCGCCCACGGTGCGCAATATCTTGAAGCACCGGTACTGGGTAGTATTCCCGAGGCCAAAAAAGGCACGTTGCTGGTGATGGTGGGGGCCAGCGAGGCCCAGTTCGCCCGCTTTGAGCCATTGCTGCGCGTATTCAGCGAAAAGCCCACACTCATCGGTCCGGTGGGGCAGGCAGCGGCCATGAAGCTGGCTTTCAATCAGCTCATCGCCGGGTTGACCGCCAGCTTCAGCCTTAGTCTCGGCCTCATCCAAAAGGAAGGTGTGCGCGTCGAGCAGTTTATGGACATGTTGCGTGACTCTGCCCTCTTCGCGCCCACTTTCGACAAAAAGCTGCTGCGCATGCTGGAACGGGATTATGAAAACCCCAATTTCCCCACGCGGCATCTGCTGAAAGATACCGACTTATTTCTGGATGCGGCGGCTGAGCATGGTCTCACTGCCGCGTGCCTGCAGGGTGTGCGCGATACCGTGGCCATCGCCCTGGCCAAGGGGCTGGCAGACAAGGACTATTCGGCCCTCTACGAGATTATTCATCCACCGCAAGAGCGCTAGTGCGATCGAGCTATCTGTGGTTAGGCGAACTGGAATTTAGTCTATTGACAGCTTTCGTGGCTGGGCGTACTACACTTCTAAGCAGAGGTAATTAGAATGTCGGTTAACGGTCTATTCCATGAGCACACTTTCATAAGAGCACTTTCATAAGAACACTTTCATAAGAACAAAGGCAAACGGTGATGACAAATAAAACACAGGTGCAAGATGACTCGATCGATCTCAAGGCGGACTTTGAGGATCTGCGCGCCGACGTGGCGGAGTTGGCAAACAACTTCAAGGCTTTTTTGGAGGCGCAGCAAAAGAGTGCCAGCACTGAGAACGGCGAAGCGGATGCGGCGGCCAGCGTTACGCCCGAAGGCGAGAATGACGAAAATGAGTGGCAGGAACTCCGTCGCAAGCTGGGCGAGGCTCGCTTGCACAGCGAAAAGACCATCGATGATCTTAATGAAGAGGTGGCACAGCACCCGCTGGCCAGTCTCGCCGTGGCCTTCGGCGTGGGTTATCTGGCCGCCAAGTTGCTGAAATAGGGGGCGCTATGAAGACCACAATTTCAGACCTGGTGATTGCCTTCCTTGATCTGCTGGAGGCCGAAGGCCGCAGCCTACGCGACGCCAGCCTGCGTCTCGGTTGGGGACTGGCCTTCGTGCTGCTGGCCATGTTGATCGGCCTGGTGGCCGTGGGCTTTTTCCTCTGGGGTATCTACCTGTACACCGCGGCCTGGCTGAATCCGGCCGCGGCGGCGCTGCTGATGTCGCTGCTGGCGCTGGTCATGGCTCTGCTCGTGGGCCGCATGGCGATGGCATGGAATCGCTAAGCAGCGATGAGGCCCGGCGACGGTTTCGCGCCACGCTCGGTGGCCAACGTACGCCGCGGCGAAACCTTACCGTGGCGCAGGCCAAGGCTCGTTTCCATAAGGTGGATGCCGAGCTGGATGTCGGGTCCGTGCTGGATGCCGTAGCGCGGGGGCAGTGGCGCTCGGCGGTTATTTCCCTGGTGGTCTGGTTCAATACCGATGCCGGCCGTTCCTTTATTGCACCGTTGATGCTTAAGCTGTTGCCCCTGACGATCAGCCTGTTGGGGCTGATTGCCAGGGGCAAACGCCGCCCCCATCCCCCAGCCGAGCCCGCTGAAAAGGTCGAACCGGGCGCTTAAGGCGCAGCCATTTTCATTCCACACGATTTTCATACCGGGTCTGATGATGCGCCTTAAGTGTCGGCGCGTCTTGAGGTACACTGGCGGCACATTTTTCCGAGTTTCGAGGTAGACATGGCAGGACACAGTAAATGGGCCAACATCAAACACCGCAAGGCGGCCCAGGATGCCAAGCGCGGCAAGATTTTCACCAAGCTGATTCGCGAGATCGTGGTGGCCGCCAAAATGGGCGGTGCTGACCAGGACAGTAACCCGCGTCTGCGTGACGTGGTTTCCAAGGCGCTGGCATCCAACATGAAACGGGATACGGTTGACAACGCCATCAAGCGCGGTGCCGGTGCCGATGACAATGAAAACTACGACGAGATTCGCTACGAAGGTTACGGTCCCAACGGCGTGGCGGTGATGGTGGATTGCCTCACCGACAACCGCAACCGTACCGTCTCCGAAGTGCGCCACGCCTTTACCAAAAGCGGCGGCAATCTGGGCACCGACGGCTCCGTGGCCTACCTGTTCACCAAGCTGGGCATTATGAGCTTCCCCACCGGTAGCGATGAAGATGCCATCATGGAAGCGGCGCTGGAATGCGGTGCCGACGACATCGTCACCAATGAAGACGGCAGCATCGATGTGCTCACCCCCTGGGAAGAACTGGTGCCGGTGAAAGAGGCGATGATCGCCGCCGGCTTTGAACCTGAAAATGCCGACGTGGCCCAGCAGGCCGCCACGTCTGTTGATCTGGAATTGGAAGATGCCGAGAAGGTGATGCGTCTCATCGACATGCTGGAAGATCTCGACGACGTGCAGAGCGTGCACACCAATGCCGATTTCTCCGATGAGGTGATGGCTCAACTTTGAGCCAATTGCTTTGAACGAAAAGTCGGCGATTCGAATCCTTGGCATCGATCCTGGTTCGAGGTTCACCGGCTTTGGGGTGATCGAAAGCGATGGCCGCAGCGCCCAGTATATCACCAGCGGTTTTATCCGCGTCACGGGCGAGACCTGGGCCGAACGGCTCGGCGTCATCTTTGCGGGCGTCACCGAACTGGTGCAAACCCACCGGCCTCATGAAATGTCCATCGAAAAAGTCTTTATGCATCGCAATGCGGACTCTGCGCTGAAGTTAGGTCAGGCGCGCGGTGCGGCGATTTGTGCGGTGATCACTCACGACGTACCGGTACATGAATACGCCCCGGCAGAGATAAAACAATCCGTGGTGGGCAAAGGCAACGCCGCCAAAGAACAGGTGCAACACATGGTGCGCGTGTTGTTGAATCTACCCGGTAATCCGCAGGCCGATGCTGCCGATGCGCTGGCAGCAGCCCTGTGTCACGGCAACACGAGGCTAGTTGCAAAACAGTTGGCGTCGTCACTACGCGCGCACACACACAAAACCTCAATGGATAAAATATGATTGGACAATTACGCGGTACTCTTCTTGAAAAACAGCCTCCCCAATTGTTGTTAGACGTGGGTGGTGTCGGTTACGAAGTCTCCGCCCCCATGACCACCTTCTACGAATTACCCGAAATCGGCAACGAAGTAATCCTGCACACCCACCTCGCCGTGCGCGAAGATGCCCACGTGCTCTACGGCTTCCTGCGCGAACAGGATCGCGCCCTGTTTCGCAACCTCATCAAAGTCTCTGGGGTCGGCCCCAAGCTGGCGCTGGCCATCCTCTCCGGTATGTCGGCGGATGAATTCGCCCGCTGCGTCCATGGCGGCAACGCCGCCGCTCTCACCAAACTCCCCGGCGTCGGCAAAAAAACTGCCGAACGCCTGATCATTGAAATGAAAGACCGTCTCAAGGACTGGCAAGGCGCCACATTACCAGGGGCGGCCACAGGTGCTGCCACCACACCCGCAACCGATGCGGTAAAAGATGCCATCGGCGCCCTGGTTGGTTTAGGTTACAAACCGCAGGAAGCGAGCAAAATGGTATCGAAATTGGAATGTGAAGGTTTAAGCAGTGAAGAGGTTATTCGCCTGGCGTTGAAGTCGATGGCACCTTAGTGGCTATCTAAATGGGATGAATTACTTTTTTCTACGCTGACGGCAGATATGAATCTTTGACCATTGTATTTGTGCTTTTATATGCTAGAGAGTTTCTGCTTTATACTGAGGCTGTGTAAAAACGTAAACCTCGATATAATAACGTAACAGATTCTACGGGGGTGGATATGAAGCGTTTTTTTCGAAGGCGAAAACCGATCCCAAAGCACGTTATTTCCTGAAGCCTTAGACGACTACATCGCTGAAGATAATCCTGTCAGAGTCGTCAATACCTTTGCCAGCGCGCTTGATTATAAAGCACTGGGTTTTACGCGCATTGAGCCTAGTGTGACCGGTGCGCCAGCCTATCATCCCGCTGCCTTACTCAAGATTTACTTCTACGGTTATCTCAACCGCATTCAATCCGTCGTCGTTTAGAAAAAGAAACACAGTGCAATGTCGAAATGATGTGTCTAACCGAACGGTTATCGCCAAACTTCAAAATCATTGCCGATTTTCGAAAAGACAACAGCAAAGCCATCATTAATATTTGCATCCATCGAATAGAGTTTGTTTTGAAACGGAAGCCGTGGCGAGGCGCGAGCCCCTGGCAGCGAGAAAGTAGCTTGGCGAATAATGATTCATACAGTGAGTAGGTTTGCTTTTCATTGGCTCTGCCCAAAGATGAGCGGCTGACTGGTGCCGAGCCCAAGTGATAGAGTTTTGCGGTCTGAGCCGATAGGTTGCTGACCACTTCGCGTAAACTGGAGCGACCAGACAACTGAGCGAGAGCCATGGAAAAGAACTGTGACTATCGAGTCATCTTGCGCAGCTTTCTGCCTTTATAATGCTGTTTGGCGAGGGTTTCGAATTCATACTCAAAGTGCTTCGCGGGGCAGGCTCTGTCTCGGGATCATTTTGAGTAACTTGGAGAACACGGTATTATGATGACTCAAGGCCTGCACTCCTTCTCGTTTTTCAATGTCTTTTCGCAATTTCATTGTATTAAAACAAGTGGGTTTCAGGCCTTTTTTGTTTGTTCTTAATGGGACGCTAGTGATATCAGGTTTAATCTTTACGCATATTTAATACCCTTTAGAGGTAGATTATCCAAAATATGCACCCATACTTTAATCAGCGCTAACGCTTAATGGTTATTAATGAATTGGTTTCGATTATGGGGAGAAATAACAAAAAAAAATATTTAATACTCGTCAGTATTCATGGTCTGGTTCGTGGCCATGATCTTGAGCTTGGTCGCAATGCTGATACGGGCGGGCAAATCAAATATGTGGTTGATCTAACCAAGGCGCTTGCAGAACATGATGAAGTTGCGCAGGTTGACTTGGTTACTCGTCGTATTGTTGATACGACCATCAGTGATGAATATGCCGCCCCTACTGAAGTCCTTTCAGACAAGGCCAGGATTGTACGTATTGATGCTGGTCCTGAAGAATACATTCCCAAAGAACAACTGTGGGATCACCTTGATAGCTTCATGGATAATTTGACCAACTGGCTCAACACGCAGCCAAGAATGCCTGATTTGGTGCATAGCCACTATGCCGACGCTGGCTATGTTGGTGTGCGCCTTGCCAATTTGCTAGGTATTCCATTGATTCATACTGGCCATTCACTCGGTCGAGATAAACGCAAACGTTTACTGGCCATGGGATTGTCGAGTGATGAAATTGAGCACACTTACAATATGGTAAGGCGTACCGATGCAGAAGAGGAAATACTGGCCAATGCAGATCTGGTCATTACCAGCACGCATGATGAAATTGAAGCGCAGTATGGGCTCTATAATTACTATGACCCTGGACGTATGTCAGTCGTACCTCCAGGAACTGATTTAACATTATTTCATCCCCCGCAAGGCAATGAGGAGACATCTTTTACTACTCAGTTGCCACGTTTTTTAAATAAGCCCGATAAGCCACTGATACTAGCGCTATCACGCCCTGACGAACGTAAGAACATTCTTACTCTGATTGAGGCTTTTGGTGAGTCACCCGAGTTGCAACAAGTAGCCAATTTACTGATTGTCGCAGGTAGTCGAGACGATATTCGGGATATGGAAAGTGGTGCTCAGTCTGTTTTAACAAATATCCTTGTGCTAATTGATAGTTACGACTTATATGGAAAAGTTGCTGTACCCAAAAGACACAGCGCATATGAGGTGCCAGCAATATACAGGCTGGTTGCATCCTCTCGAGGAGTTTTTATCAATCCAGCTTTAACTGAGCCTTTTGGTTTGACACTTCTGGAGGCGGCAGCCAGTGGGCTGCCGACTGTTGCCACAGAAAATGGTGGCCCAGTCGACATCATTGAAAACTGCAAAAATGGTGAACTGATTGATCCATTGGACAAATCCGCTATAGCCGAAGCCTTGCTCAAATTGTTGCAAAACAAGAATGCCTGGTCACAGGCAGCTAAGAATGGCATTGAAGGCGTTAGAAAACATTATTCATGGAAAGCGCATGTAAAGACTTTTATAGAGAAGGTTGATGAGTTGCAGGGTAAATACCAACCTATACCTATAAAGCTCCCCACTCGGGCAGTACGGTATCGTGATCGTGCTATTTTTACTGATCTTGATCAAAATCTTGTAGGGAATCCAAAAGCCTTAAAATATTTTGCTGATGTCATTAAAGAGAATCGTAAATGCGTCACTTTCGGAATAGCGACCGGTCGTCGTATCGATTCGGCATTGGCATTAATGAAAAAACACTGCATACCAACACCGGATATCCTGATAAGTAGTCTTGGGACGCGCATACATTATGGTCGGAGTCTGATAGAAGATAATTATTGGGCTGATCATGTCGATCATGACTGGAGTGGTCAGCGCGTACGACGCATACTTTCCCGATTATCTGGGCTGGATCCTCAATCGAAATCAGAACAGACTCCGTTTAAAGTTTCCTATTATTATGACCCGGAATCAGCGCCAATAGTTGAAGAAATTGTTAGTCAACTTCGACAGAAAGATATCACCGCTAATGTCATGCTGTCCTTTGGACACTTTCTTGACATTATACCTTCACGTGCTTCCAAGGGACAGGCCGTACGCTATATATCACAACGTCTTGATATTCCACTAGAGCAAATTCTTGTTGTTGGTGGCTCTGGAGCTGACGAAGACATGATGCGAGGCAATACGTTAGCAGCGGTTGTTGGTAACAGACATCGTGAAGAGCTTTCTCAACTGGTCGACCAGGAAAGTGTTTACTTTGCAGGACAGGATCATGCTTTAGGTATTCTTGAAGCAATAGAACATTATGATTTCTTTCATGCCTGCACAGTACCGGAAGTGTGATGATTGATATAATACTCGACTTTTAACTTGGTCGGGTATTTGACTAGTAAATTAAGTATAAATAATTGAGCGGGAGCCATGAAAACCGAAGACATGTCAACAAAAATAGATTTACCGAGAGGCGTAATATTTAACGCTTACCCTGATAGCATTGGCCGAAAACTGGCTGATATAACACGTATGCTCCAGATGCCGGAATTCAAGGATGTTTTTTCCTTGTTCTATATCCTTCCTACCATTTTCAACAGTGATTTAGATCGCGGCTTTTCTATCATAGATTACGATCTCAATGATGAGCTTGTTTCCCAGGAAGATTTGGATCAACTCCATGAGCTCAATGTCATGTTCAAGTTTGATCTCGTTTTGAACCACCTATCCGTAGGTTCTCCGCAGTTTCAGGATTTATTGAAGCATGGGGATGAATCAAAATATAAGAATTTCTTTATTGATTGGAACGAATTCTGGCGTTCGCGCGGAGAGATGGGCCCCGATGGTTACGTCATCCCTCTTGAAGAGGATCTAGAGAAACTATTTATGAGAAAACCTGGTCTTCCAATATTGAAAGTGCGCTTTCCGGATGGATCCGACAGGCCATATTGGAATACGTTTTATCAGGAGGTTGTTTATCACGAGGTCACCGCCCGCAACCTACTAAAGGCCTTAGAGATCGAAGAACTCACACACGAGGACGCGGAGAACATTGCAGCAATCGTGAATGATGTATTGAATGCAAAACAGGATATTCACGAAATCGATTTAGGTGATTTTTGTTACCTCAAAGATGATGTTGTTTCTGTTGTTAAACAAAACAGAAAATATCTGGGTCAAATGGATTTAAATGCTCAGTCGCAAGAGGTCTGGGATTTTTATGATGAGACTTTAAAGAAGTTGCGTGACCATGGCGGGAAGATTGTCAGGCTCGATGCATTCGCTTATTTACACAAGGAGCCGGGTAAGACCAATTTCTTCAATGAACCTGGCACGTGGAATTATCTGGAGAGACTGAAACAAATAGGCAACAAGTATGACTTGATTGTCCTGCCTGAAATACATTGTGAGTATGGCGAAGGCATCCATGAAAAAGTGACTGCAAATGGATTCCCCATCTACGACTTTTTCTTTCCCAGCCTGGTTATACATGCTCTGGATCGGGGGACAAACAAGCATCTTCAGTGCTGGATTAACGAGCTAATAGAGAAAAATATCAAATCTATTAACATGCTTGGGTCTCATGATGGAATCCCTGTTCTTGACTTGAAAGGTAAAAATAATTCCGATTTCCCAACAGAGGGATTATTAAGTGATGAAGAAATCGACACTGTCATCGAAACAATCATGGACAGGGGTGGGCGAGTAAAAAACCTATATGGCTCGGATGGTAAGAAAATATCGTATTATCAGGTGAATGCAACGTTCTTCAGTGCGTTGGGGGGAGACGAGCGAAAGTTGCGCCTTGCCCGAGCAATACAAATGTTTATGCCAGGTACACCGCAAGTGTGGTATCTGGATCTATTTGCCGGCAAGAACGATTACGCAGCCGCAGACAAAGGCGGTACGGCGGGGCATAAGGAAATCAATCGTACCACTCTCACAGATAGCGATATCAAGAATGGACTCAAACAAACTGTTGTGCGAGACCAACTGAAGCTCATGAGGCTGCGCAATACTTCGCCTGCTTTTGACGGCGAGCTGACGGTCAGTAACACAGGCGAGCACCGCCTACACTTAACCTGGAAACATCAGGAGTGTGTGGCGACGTTAAACGCCGACTTGCGTGACTATAGCTTTAGCATTACACATAAGGAAAATGCCAGTGACGAAAATGTGATCCGCCACTTCGATTAGACAAGAATACGCTAGAGGGATCGACTTTTCGTAGAGGATCGGTATGAAAATATAGGCTACAGATTTAGCCAGAGCACTGCTTCTAAATGGCAGTTGGGAGAGTGATAGCGAAGCCATCAGTCTGTTTGCTGAGCTAACAGAAAAATACGGCGTTCCCGTTGTTTATGTAACGGGACGAAATCTTTCCCTCACAGAGAATGCGATAAAAGAATTTGGAGTCAGATTGAACCTCCCCCAGTTTAACGGACACTCCAAAAAGAGAAGTTTGGCTATAATTAGCAGGTAGACAGTTTGCGAATACACTGTCACATTTATTGAATCTCATACTAGGTTCAGTTGCTGAATGGCTCTTAATACTGCTTACAGTCATTAAGTTAGCTCACTAGTGTCCCATAAACTTTCATGAGAATTGCAGTGTTGTTTGAAGGTGGGAAAGTTTTGGTGCAGGTGGATCTCCACGCAACAGCGTTTGCAGGTCGCGCCGTTCAAATAAATTAAGTTGAA
>CAZXZI010000067.1:0-14876 GCA_964645165.1 uncultured Ectothiorhodospiraceae bacterium | reverse complement strand
GTATGTTGATCTTTTGCAACTAGGCATTTAAATTAATAAAACAATATTGCAGGTGGCTCACGTACATTATCTCTCTAACTTAGTAAGTTGGGCTACGCCTATTTGACCCGGTTCATTGTCCGCTGACTACTCTCAGACTTGCGCGTAGTATCGCTCAAAACCACCAACAGCCAGCACTTCGAGAATTTTGGCCAACTTTACGGGCAGCTGAACATCAACATCACCAAAAAGCCCGGCACCCTACTCAAACTATATTTTCTTGATACCAAACGAGCCATCACCTGCAGAAATCGAGGCCAGAAGTAGGAGAAATCAGGGTGCGAATTCAAACGCTTCACACAATAAGTGCAACATAAGAATATGCGCCTCTTGCACGCGTGGTGTTGATGACACGTCAATAATGAGCGGAAAGTCTACCCCCTGCGCCAACTTGCCGCCAGCGCCACCCAACAGCCCTACCGTCTTGACCTGCTGCTTACATGCAACCTCAACTGCTTTCACCACATTTGCCGAGTTGCCCGAGGTACTTATGGCGAAAAGCAAATCACCCGGCTGCGCCAATGATTGCAGCTGCCGGGAAAATATCTGCTCAAACCCGTAATCATTACCGATGGCGGTCAATGCGGAGGTATCGGTAGTTAATGCAACGGCTGGATATCCGCGCCGCTCCTTCTCGTAACGACCAGTCAGCTCAGCGGCAAAATGCTGCGCATCGGCGGCGGACCCTCCGTTGCCACAGACGAAGATACGTCCCTGGTCGGCAAACGTCGATTTCATTGCCATAACCACTTCATCCAAGACCGGAGCCAATCGCGCCACATGTTCGATAGCCTGCTGGTGAGCCACGATGGCAGATTGTACATCTAACGTCATTTAGTTTTCCTTGAGGGTATATTCAGCGCCGCAATAAGGGCACTTGGCTTTGCCGGTTTTTTCGATGGGCAAATACACCTTGGGATGTGAGTTCCACAAACTCATGCCATCCATCGGACAGTGCAGAGGCAGATCGGCACTAGTCACTTCGTAGTGATTTTTCGCGTTAGGCAAAACCTCTGCCACGCCCTTCTCCTGTGCTGCACTCATACCCTTCCCCCTTCACACTTTTTTGTTACGAACATCTGATTTTAACTGGCGACCATCAGGCTACCGGCGTCAGCCAGTCCTGGTGATCGGGATGTCGGCCATGCACCACATCAAAATACAATGACTGTAATTTCTCTGTTATCGGGCCGCGGCCACCGTTACCAATTTCACGACGATCCAGTTCACGAATCGGCGTCACTTCTGCAGCCGTACCGGTGAAGAAGGCCTCATCCGCCACGTAAACTTCGTCGCGGGTGATGCGTTTTTCACGCACCTCGTAACCCAGCTCGGCGGCCAGCACCAAAATGGTTTCACGAGTGATGCCTTCCAATGCAGAGGTCAGCTCCGGTGTGTAAATCACCCCGTTGCGTACGATGAAGATGTTTTCGCCGCTGCCCTCAGCGACGAAGCCATCCACGTCCAGCAATAGGGCTTCGTCATAGCCGTCATTCATAGCCTCCTGCAAGGCCATAATGGAGTTAATATAATTCCCGTTAGACTTCGCTTTACACATGGTCACATTCACGTGATGGCGCGTGAATGAAGAGGTCTTGATGCGAATGCCTTTTTCCATGCCTTCGACACCCAGGTACGAACCCCATTCCCAGGCGGCCACCATCACATGCGTCTGCAGATTATCCGCACGCAGCCCCATGCCTTCGGAGCCGTAAAAACACATGGGACGCAGATAGCCACTATCGAGTTTGTTTTCACGCACGGCGGCGCGCTGGGCTTCGTTAAGCGTTTCTTTGTCGAAGGGCATATTCATGCCGAGAATCTTTGCCGAACGGAACAGACGGTCGGTGTGCTCCTGCAAACGAAAAATAGCTGGGCCCTTGCTGTCGGTATTGTAGGCGCGCACGCCCTCGAACACGCCCATGCCGTAATGCAGGGTGTGGGTGAGCACGTGTACCTTGGCTTCGCGCCAGGGCACCAATTCACCATCCAGCCAGATCACGCCGTCGCGATCATCCATCGACATACTGCTTTCTCCTAAAATTCATTGAATTTAAATCCCGCTAAAACTCGTCGCTACAACTCACCGCTTCACAAAAGTTAAACACTCTCGACGAACAGCTGCTGCCACAATCGCCGCACGGTAGTCCGTTCGTGATGCAAGACCTGCTCATCCACTACGGCAACTTGATCCTGCAGAGCCAGGCGATGCACTTCAGCCCGATAGGCACGATAGGCATCACTCAACATCGCCACGTCTTCCGCTGCAAACACACCTTGCTCGGCCAGCCCTGCCAACAGACGAATATTGTCCGAAAACGCGCACAGCGCCGGGGTTTTGTGTGCCCCGCGTAAAACAGCGAATTGAACCATAAATTCGATATCAGCGATACCGCCACTGCCCTGTTTGAGATCAAATTCACCGTCACGGGTACGATCAAGCGATTCACGCATGCGCTCGCGCATTTCCATGATATCTTTTTTCAGTTGTTTGGCGTCCCGCGGCAGGGCGAGCACTTCCTGGCGCACGCCGTCGAAGACCTGTTTCAGTCGTTTATCACCACCCACCACCCGTGCCCGTACCAGCGCCTGGTGTTCCCACGTCCATGCCTTGTTGCGCTGGTACTCAGAGAAACTGGCCAGACTGGTGACCAACAAACCTGATTCGCCACTGGGTCGCAGACGCATATCCGTTTCGTACAGCGTGCCTGCCGAGGTATGGGTCGTAAGGATGTGAATGATGCGCTGTCCCAGTCGGGCATAAAACACGCTATCGACCACGGGCTTGAGCCCCTCTGTGACCGCCAATTGGTTTTCCGCCGCGTGCAAAAACACCAGATCCAGATCCGAGCCGTAACCCAGCTCGATGCCGCCGAGTTTGCCGTAGGCGACGATGGCAAATCCTTTTTCGCTTTCGTCACGCCCTGCCGTACAGGCCGGGCGGCCGTGACGCGCCACCAGATATCCCCACGCCAGATCCAGTGCGGCCTGTAATACCAGTTCGGCAATGATGGTCAGGTGATCGCTGACCTGCATAAGTGGAACGGCGTCCATCACGTCCGCTGCCGCGACGCGCAACACACTCACCTGCTTAAACTGCCGCAGGCTGTCCATGGCTTGTTCCAAATCATCGGCCGTTATTTGTTTGAGACGATGCTGCAGATCAGCCGCCAATTCGGCGCGGTCCGGTGGGTGATAAAGACTGCGGGGGTCGAGCAGCTCGTCCAGCAACAACGGGTGGTGCGCCAGCCGCTGCGCAATCCAGGGGCTAGCCGCACACAACCGCACCAACTGCGACAGCGCCATGGGGTGCTCACTCAACAATGCCAGGTAGGCGCTGCGCCGCGTAATGGCCTCCACCAACGTAAGCAAGCGCTGCAACACCTCATGCGGTGAGTCGGGGCGGGGTTCCAGCGCCACCACCGCGCCCAACAGCAGCGGCACTAGCCGATCCATGCGCGTACGACCGGCCGGCGACAGGGCGTGATAATTACGCCCCGCCTTCAGCGCCTGCAGCCGTGACCAACAGGCCGCAGGCTGATCGTAGCCTGCGGCCTGCAGGATCGTTTCGGCTTCGTCATCGGCCGGAGTACTGAGCCACAAAGCACTCAAGCCAGAATCATCGGCCGCCGCATGAGCCTTTTGCGGTGACTCAAACACCTGCTGAAAGTGGCTGTGCACCCGGGTCATGTGGCCGCGCAGCACTGGCAGGAATTCATCCCAATGATCAAAGCCCATGCTGAAGGCCAGGCGCTGCTGACCCAAGGCGTCGTCCGGCAATTGATGGGTTTGCTGATCCTGGTATTCCTGCAGACGATGCTCGGTATTGCGCAGAAATTCGTAGGCGGCCAGCAGTTGCTCCACCACGTAGCCAGGCAGGTAGTCGTGCTCGCCCAACCAGCGCAACACACCCTGAATATCGCGCCGCTGCAGTTCCAGCTCACGCCCGCCGCGCACCAGCTGAAAGGCCTGACCAATAAATTCCACTTCACGAATGCCTCCGGCACCCAGCTTGACGTGATTGGCCATGCCCTTGCGTTTCACTTCGCTGGCCACCATCTGCTTCATCTCGCGCAGCGCATCGAAGACGCCGTAATCCAGATAGCGTCGATACACGAAAGGATGCAGGATATCGAAGAGCTCGCTACCCGCCACCGCATCACCCGCAACGATGCGCGCCTTGATCAGCGCATAACGCTCCCAGTCCCGGCCGTGGGACTGATAATAATTTTCCAGGGCAACAAAGCTACAAGCCAGCGCGCCACTCTGACCGAAGGGTCGCAGGCGCATGTCGACACGAAACACAAAACCGTCTGCGGTGTTTTCATCCAAGGCACGCACCAACTGCTGGCCAAGGCGAGTAAAAAATTGCTCGTTCGTCTTTTTGCCGTTGGCCGTATTGCCCGCCTCGGGAAAAACAAAGATCAAATCCACGTCGGAGGAAAAATTCAGCTCGTTCGCGCCCAGCTTGCCCATGCCCAGCACCAGCAGTTGCTGCCGCTCACCGGTGGCATTTTGCGGTTCGCCCCATTGTTCGATGAGCGCATTTTGCAACCAGTCCAACGCATCTCGGATGCAGGCATCGGCCAGCGCTGAAACATCGGCCATGGTTTCGTTAAGATCGGCGGAAGACTCGGATTGAGAAAGATCGCGCCAGGCGATGCGCAGCATTTCGCGTTGGCGCACCTGGCGCAGCTGTCGACTCAGAGATTCAACATCCGTCACGTTTTGCAGGGCTGCGTGGACATGCTGATGCAACTCGTCACGCGAATAACATCGATGCAAGTCGCCACTACTCAGCAAATCCAGTAACATTAATGGCTGACGCGCGCAGCGCTGGGCGACAAATTCACTGCAGGCCCAAACGCGGCACAGTTCGGCGAGCAGGTCATCGTCCCAGGCGGGAAAATGGATATCCGCGGCTTCTGCGGCAGACGAAAAATCCACCCAGTGACGCTGCACGGTCTCCTGCAAAACCTGACTTTTTTGCACTAAAGGCAACGAAGCCAGTGCCGCGCTGACATCAGGGAGTTGGCTGGATTTTTTTGTCACGAACACCCCTCGTTTGCACACTGGCCAGGTTAAAGAATGACCTGTTGAGACCGATACCAAAGTCACTCACACTCACTTTCGCAACCACAAATCATCACCTTTCGGAGCGGGACATCGATGGAAATTGCTGACTACCTCAAACTCATGGTCAAGTATGAAGCCTCTGACTTGTATTTCACAGTCGGGGCACCGGTGAGCGCCAAGATTCACGGTCTTCTCAAACCGCTCGAAAAGACCACATTGCCCGCTGGCCGTGTCAAGGCACTGGCCTACGAGTTGATGAGCGAGGAGCAGATCGCCGCGTATGAGCTAAAACCGGAGATGAATCTGGCGCACTCGCTGGCAGGCATCGGCCGTTTTCGTGTCAACGTGTTCAAACAACGCAATCAGGCGGCGATGGTGGTTCGTCACATCAAGACCGATATTCCCAGCGCGCAGGAATTGGGTCTGCCGCCCATCCTGCAAAAGATCATCATGCAAAAACGTGGGCTGGTGCTGTTCATCGGTGGCACCGGTTCGGGTAAATCCACCTCACTGGCGGCGTTGATTGATGCCCGCAACACCAATACCGCAGGACATATCATCACCATCGAAGATCCCATCGAATTCATTCACAATCACAAAAAGTCCATCGTCAACCAGCGTGAGGTGGGGTTGGATACCGACTGTTACGAAGATGCGTTGAAAAATACCCTGCGTCAGGCGCCGGACGTGATTCTCATCGGTGAGGTGCGTGATCGGGAAACCATGGAGCACTGTATTGCCTTTGCCGAGACCGGCCATCTGGCCATCTCCACTTTGCACGCCAACAACGCCAACCAGGCGCTGGATCGCATCATCAACTTCTTCCCGGAAGACCGGCGCAACCAGCTATTGATGGATTTGTCACTCAACGTGCGCGCCTTTATTGCTCAGCGACTGATTCCCACCCTGGATGGCAAACGTGCCGTGGCGGTGGAGGTGATGCTGGGCACACCGCTGATCCAGGATCTGATCCTCAAGGGCGACATCCACGGTATTCGCGATATCATGGAAAAATCCACCAACCTGGGTATGCAGACCTTCGACCAGGCCATCTTCAAGCTCTACAAAGCCGGTGTGATCAGTATCGAAGAGGCGCTGCGTAATGCCGATTCACAGAATAACTTACGCCTGAAAATCAGCCTCTCGGAAGGTGTGGTGGAAGTGGATGAAAACATGAAAATTGAGGTCGACCCGGACGACGTCAACGCGGTGGCTGGCAACAAAGGTGGCCTGAATTTGGAGATGGAGCCCAAGTAGCCCGCTTCCCTGCGCAGCCTAAAACAACTCCTCCGGCACTCCGCTACCGCTATCTTGCGTCGCGGGCGCCACCGTATCATCGCCTCCGACCACGGGTGCCGTCGACGTCTCATTCTGCTGCTGCGGGACGTTTTCTACGCGGAAGGTTTCAAAAATGGCCTTGGGATTATTGGCTCCGGCCAGCAGTCCGCTCTGTGGATCGATACGCACGGTCACCAGGCCCGGCGGCTGCTCCAGTGCGCGCATCGGCAGCCCCTGCAATCCTGTGCGCATAAATTCGATCCACATGGGCAGTGCGGCACGGCCACCGGTCTCCCGTGCACCCAACGGCTTTGATTTATCAAAACCCACCCAGGCCGAGGCCACCAGATCCGGCGTGTACCCCGAAAACCAGGCATCGCGCTGATCATTAGTGGTGCCGGTTTTACCCGCTAAATCGGAACGACCCAAAACTCGCGCCCGTCGACCCGTACCCCGCCGGATCACATCTATCATCATCGAACGAATCAAATAGGCATTTTGCGGCGTCAGCACCCGTGGGGCGATATTAATAGGCAGTGTGTCTTCGCGAGTGGTGGGGCCCACAAAGGGTTCGGTCTCAGCTTCCTGCTGACGCTTGATCCTTTCTTCGCAACCATCGCAAACAATAAACGGCTCGGCGCGATACAAGACTTCCTCTTTGGCGTTCTCGATTCGGTCAATAAAATACGGCACGGTGCGAAACCCGCCATTGGCAAACACCGAATAGCCGCGCACGATCTCCAACGGCGTCACCGCGCCACTGCCCAACGCCAACGATAAGTCCCGTGGTAGACGTTTTTTGTCAAAACCAAAACGGCTGACGTAGTTAATAGCGTATCCAATGCCCATGGCGCGCAGTAGCCGAATTGACACCAGGTTGCGCGAATGCACCAGCGCCTCACGCAGCCGTGTGGGACCAAAAACCTTGCCGCTGTAATTCTCCGGTCGCCAGGTGGCCTCCAGACCCTCGTCTTCAAACACCACCGGCGCATCGTTGATCAGGCTGGCCGGGGTGAAGCCTTTTTCCAATCCGGCGGAATAAAGGAAGGGTTTAAAGTTTGATCCCGGCTGGCGCTCGGCCTGGGTGACGCGATTGAACTTGCTGCTGGCAAAATTGAAGCCTCCCACCAATGCGCGGATCGCTCCGTCGTGAGGATCCAGTGACACCAGCGCGCCTTCTACTTCGGGAATCTGTGCTAGCTGCCAGCCAGCCTCGGTCTTTTTCGTCGCCGGCAGCTCAGTGATGTAAATGATGTCACCCCGGCTGAGAATATCCGCCGCCTGCTCGGGCGCTTTACCCATTTTGCCATTTTCCAGCACCGGCGCTGCCCAGGACAGTCCCGGCCAATCGATGCGCAGCACACCGCGACGCGGCTCATAAACCACTGCCGACTGATCTACCGTGGCCAATACCAGGGCGGGCAGCAGGCCGTTGATTTCCCGCCGCACCTTTAATAGTGGCATCCACTGTTCTTCGCCACTGTCTTCCGCTAAAGCCTGTTGAGCCAGCACGCCCCGGTAGCCATGACGACGATCGTAAGCCAACAAGGCATTGCGCTGGGCAAGGTGCGCGGCCGTTTGCAAACGTGCATCGACACTGGTGGTTACTTTATAACCGGCAGAATAAGTGGCATCGCCATACCGTGAGACCATTTCGGCGCGCACCATTTCCGCAACATAGGGTGCCATCACTTCCTGGGACAGGCCGTGCAGGCGAGCATCATCGACCACCGCGAAGGCTTCATCGTAAGTCGCGTCGTCGATAAACCCCAGCTCATGCATCCGCCCCAATACATAGTTGCGCCGCAACAGAGCGCGCGCCGGGTTGATAATAGGGTTGTAACGGGAAGGCGCCTTGGGCAGACCAGCAATCATTGCCAGTTGCGCGATGCTTAATTTGTCCACTGACATGCCATAATAAATCTGCGCCGCCGCGCCCACACCGTAAGCACGATTGCCTAAATAAATTTTATTGAGATACAGCGTAAGAATATCTTCTTTGCTTAATTCATCCTCTATTTTAAGCGCCAACATGATTTCGTTGAGTTTGCGCAAATAGGTTTTTTCACGACTGAGAAAAAAGTTTCGCGCCACTTGCATGGTAATGGTACTGCCGCCCTGGCCTTTCTTACCCGTACGTATCAGATAAAAGGCAGCCCGCAGCAAGCCCTGATAATCCACACCCGGATGTTCAAAAAAACGGTCGTCTTCCGCTGCTAACACCGCCTGCACCATGAGCCTTGGAATCTCATCGTAGTTAAGAGGCGCGCGTTTTTTTTCACCGAACTCTGCGATCAATCCCCCATCACGCGAGTACACCCGCAATGGCACCTGGAACTGCACATCCTGCAGACTTTGTGTCGAAGGTAGGTTCGGTACGACAAACCCATAAATGCCTATCAATAATAAAATGGTTAAAAAAACACCAGCCCCACCAAGATAGAGCAACCACCACTTTTGGAGATTGAGTTTTTGAAAATTGAAAGAAGGCATCAAAACAAAGATTTTGTGATAGTGTTCATGGATATTAACAAGCTCAGAGTATAAAACTTCTAATTAGATCAACCTAATACTAATTTTTCCTGATCCAATTTTTAATCTATAGTAAAGTTTGCTGCCTCTCTACCGATAATCAGCTTGCAAGTACGAAAACGGGATAAAAACACGTGCAACTAGCAGACTTATTCGCTCACAAAAAACCGCCGCTCATTGGACTGGATATCAGCTCAACCTCCGTCAAATTGCTGGAGTTGGGTCACCAGGGAGATGGTTACCGCGTTGAAGCCTATGCCGCGGAACCTCTACCCCCCAATTCCGTGGTCGAAAAGAACATTACGGACGTGGAGGCCGTGGGCGAGGCTATTCGCCGCGTTGCCAAGCGTTCGGGCTCGCGCACCAAATTTGCCTCTGTAGCAGTGGCGGGCTCTTCTGTCATTACTAAGGTCATCACCATGCCAGCGGCACTTTCCGAGGAAGAAATGGAAAGTCAGATCGAATTGGAAGCCGATCAATACATTCCTTATTCCCTCGAAGAGGTGAACCTGGATTTTGAAATTCTCGGCACCTCGGAAGACAATCCAGACACTGTCGACGTACTGCTAGCGGCATCGCGCAGTGAAAATGTCGACTCGCGTGTCGCCGCCGTTGAACTGGGTGGATTAACCGCCAAGGTGGTAGATATCGAGGCCTACACGTTAGAAAATGCCTTTGGCTTGATTAGTCCACAGATTCCCGGCGGTACCGATGACAAAACCGTCGCCGTCATTGATGTGGGCGCTACCATGACCACACTGAGCGTATTGCACGATGGCAAAATCATTTATACCCGCGACCAGGTTTTTGGCGGCAAGCAATTAACAGAAGAAATCCAGCGACGCTATGGCCTGTCGTACGAAGAAGCCGGCATGGCCAAACGCCAGGGTGGTCTGCCTGACAACTACGTGCCCGAGGTTTTAGATCCATTTAAAGATGCAATGGCACAGCAAGTAAGTCGCTCGTTGCAATTCTTTTTCTCTTCCAGCCAACACAATTCAGTGAGCCACATTGTGTTGGCCGGTGGTAGCGCCTCCATTCCTGGCGTGGACGAATTAATCGAAGAACGTGTGGGAACGGGCACTTCCATCGCTAACCCATTCACCAACATGTCCCTGGTTTCCAAAGTTAAAGCACAGGCATTAAGTAATGATGCCCCTGCCTTAATGATCGCTTGTGGCTTGGCGCTGAGGAGCTTCGACTAATGCCGCACATTAATCTACTCCCCTGGCGCGAAGAAGAGCGGCGCGAAAAGCAACGACAATTCATCAACGTTGCCGCAGGCGCTGGAATTGTAATGGTGGGCATCATTGTGTTGGTGCATCTGCGCATGAGCGGCATTCTTGAAGACCAAAACAACCGCAACCAGTTCATGACGGCACAAATTACCCAAGTTGACAAAGAAATCGCCGAGATCAAAACCCTGGAAAAAGAAAAGGCCGCCCTGTTGGCGCGCATGAAAGTTATCCAGGAGTTGCAGGGCAGTCGCCCGGAGATTGTGCATATCTTTGACGAGATCGCCAAAACCATCCCAGATAAAGTCTTCCTCTTAAAAACCTCACGCAAGGGGCGCGAAATTAGCCTGGAAGGCGTCGCAGACTCAAATGATTATGTATCAGAATTCATGCGCAATCTGAACAACTCAAGCTGGCTCACCAATCCAAGATTGAAAGTGATTCAATCTGATAAAAAGGAATACCCGGGTGCCAGCTGGTTTCAGCTTACCGTTTCACAAAAAAACAAAACAAAGAAGGCTGACAAATGAACCTGTCTGACCTGAACAACCTCAACCTTGACCCCAATAATATTGGCAGCTGGCCGCTGGCCGCCAGAGGCATTGTTATCCTTCTGCTCTGCATTGCCATCTTGTTTGCCGGTTATTATCTGGATACCAGTGACCAGCTACTGGAATTAGACACCACCCGCGCTAAAGAACAGACGCTGAAAAAAGAGTTTGAAACAAAGCAGGCCAAGGCCGCCAGTCTGGATGCTTATAAAGCACAGATGATCGAGATGAAGCGTTCCTTCGGCGCCTTGCTGCAGCAACTGCCGGGAAAAACCGAAGTCGCCGATCTGCTGGTAGATATTTCGCGCGTCGGCATTATCAGCGGACTGGAGTTTGAACTTTTCAAACCAGAAGCGGAAAAGCCAAAAGAATTCTACGCAGAACTCCCCATCAAGATTCGTGTTAAGGGAAATTATCACCAGTTCGGTAACTTTGCCAGCGGCACTGCAGCACTACCGCGCATAGTTACGCTGCATGACTTATCCATCTCATCGAAAGGCAAAAAGACCGGAGATGGCCGTATGATCATGGAGGCCACGGCCAAAACTTACCGTTATCTTGAAAAAGACAACACCGCCAACAAGAAAAAACGCAAACGGCGGGGTAAATAATAATGTTTACGCTGACACAACACTCAAATAAAGGCTCCATCGTACTGGCATTCCTCCTGCTTGTTGGGCTGACAGCCTGCGGCGGCGAAGAAAATGTCGAGCTACAGGCCTATGTTAACGAGGTTAAGGCCAAGCAAAAAGGTCATATTCCACCGTTACCCAAACCGAAAAAGTTTGAGGTTTTCAGTTACGATGACTCCACGTTGCGCAACCCGTTTATTCCCACCGTGGAACTGCAGGCCGCCGAATCCAACAACGGGCTCAAACCCAACATGAGTCGAGAGCGTGACGTGCTGGAGCAATACGCCCTGGGCAGTCTGAAAATGATGGGCAGCCTGGAAAAAAATAGCCGTCGCTGGGCGCTGATTCGAGCCAGCGATGGCACTCTGTACCGCATCACCACTGGCCGGCATATTGGAAAAAATAATGGCAAAGTCGTACGCATTACAGAGACTCAACTTGAATTAAAGGAAATCGTTCCGGATGGCTTGGGGGGTTGGATAGAACGCATGACCACCCTGGCCGCCAGCGAATGATGCCAACGAGGACTAGCACATGGGCATTTTTAAACCATTATTTGGGGCAACTACTATGCGCGCAGGCGGATATAAAACAATGAAAAATACGACACGCTGCTTCAGCTTATTTTTACTCTCAAGCCTATTTGCATTATCTGCAGCAGCGGCCTTTGCGGCCGATGGCCCTGCTACTTCACTCGATTTCATCGACTTCAAAAAATTGCCGAACAATGCAGTTGAGATTCGCATGGCATTATCGGCCGACGCCCCTCAGGCAACAGACTTCACCTCGAAAAATCCGGCCAAGATTTCCTTGGATTTACCTGGCGTTAGCAACAACTTACCCTGGAGCCTTCCTTTGCCAATAGACGTTGGCGTTGCCAAAAACGTCAAGGCAGTGCAAGCAAAAGGACGCACTCGGGTTGTAATTAACGTCGATAAACTGGTCACTTACGAACTTCGTACCGAGGGTAAAAATATATTTTTAACACTGGGCAAGAACGCCCCCGCTACCCAGGCAGCCGCACCGGCTACCCCCGAGCCTGCCCCACAACCCAAAAGCAAACCCGCACCGATCAGAAAGGCTTCTAGCAACGGCAGCGCCACTAGCCTAAAAAGTGCTTCCTTCACTTCGCTACCTGGTGACAGCGTGCAAATTCGCTTGAGCTTCTCGGGTCCGGCTAAGGCACCCGGGAACTTCACCATTAACAACCCAGCACGAATCGTTTTAGATTTCCCCAAAACGGGCAGCCTGTTGGGATGGAAAAACAAGAATATCGGCATTGGTTTTGCCAAAAGCATCACTGCGGTTGAAGCGGGTGATCGTACCCGCGTCATTCTCAACCTTGTGCAACTTATTCCTTTTGAAAGCGAGGTGTCAGGCAACAATGTCATCGTGACTCTAGCGGGGAGTCGCAATGCACAGACTGCACCTGTAGCTGCGAGCAACAAAGCCACCAGTGCAGCATTAGCGGCAACGTCCGGCCTACACCGCATCAACAGCATTGACTTTCGCCGTGGCAAAAAGGGCGAAGGCAAGATTATCGTCGGCCTTTCCGATGACAACACACCCATCAGTACGGGCGAATCCGGTCACCAGATTTTTGTAGAATTTGGGGACACGGGTCTGCCCAGCAACCTGCAGCAACGCCTCGACGTCATCGATTTTGCAACGCCCGTGCAATTCATCGATACCACGCAATCCGGCGACCGCGTACGCCTGGCTATTACCCCTACTGGGAATTATGAATACCTGGCCTACCACGCTGGCAATAGCTACACCATTGAGGTGAAGGAAATCCCTAAAGAGAAAACCGAGGCTGCCAAGAAAGATCAGTTTGGTTATACCGGTGAACGTCTCTCACTGAACTTCCAGGATATTGAAGTGCGCGCTGTGCTACAGCTGATCGCCGACTTCACCAGCCTGAATATGGTGACCAGCGATTCTGTGCAGGGCAACCTCACGCTACGCCTGAAAAACGTCCCCTGGGATCAGGCGCTTGACCTCATCCTGAAAACCAAGGGCCTGGCCATGCGTAAAGCCGGCAATGTCATCATGGTTGCCCCGGCGCAGGAAATTGCCGCTCAGGAAAAACTGGAGTTGGAAGCCAACAAACAAATCGAAGAGTTAGCGCCGGTTAAAACCGAATTAATCCAGATCAACTTCGCCAAAGCGGACGATATTGCTAGTGTTTTGTCAGCAAAAGGTGGGACTTTATCGGAACGAGGAAGCACCACGGTAGATAAACGCACTAACACCTTGCTGCTATCAGACACTGCTGATCGCCTGGATGCCGCCCGCGAACTCATTTCTTCACTCGATATCCCTATTCGACAGGTGATGATCGAATCACGCATCGTCATTGCCGATGATGACTTTGCCAAAGATCTCGGCGTTCGATTCGGTGCCACATCGATTAAAGACAAAAAGAGCAACTTGCTCTTTGGCTCGGGCTCACTGGAGGCTACCGACACCATGGCTGGCTCTGCTTTAAACAATCTTGCTAACAACACTGTTGGCGCACCTTTCCCCATCACGATACCCACAGGTGCGGGTGGCATTCCACAGCGCATGAATGTGAATATGCCGGTGGTTGGCGGCAATGCAGGGAGAATCGCGCTCTCCATTCTCAGTGCGAATACTCTGCTAGACCTGGAACTCTCTGCACTGCAATTGGAAGCCCGCGGCGAGGTGATATCCAATCCACGAGTGATCACCGCCAACCAGAAAGAGGCCACCATCCAACAAGGCACCGAAATTCCCTACCAACAAGCCAGCTCCAGTGGCGCCACCAACGTCTCTTTCAAGGAGGCCGTGCTGCAATTGAAGGTGACCCCCCAAATCACCCCGGACGACCGCATTATCCTCGACCTGAAGGTCAACAAAGACAGTGTCGGGAAACTTTTTGGTGGCGTGCCCAGCATCGATACCAAAGAGATTGAGACCCAGGTCTTAATGAATAATGGTGAAACCGTAGTTCTGGGTGGCGTGTATGAACAGGTTAAACGCAATGAACGTGACAGCATCCCCTTCCTTGGCGACCTGCCCTTCATCGGCGCTCTGTTCCGTACCACCCGCGAAACCAACCAGAAATCGGAACTGCTGATCTTTGTAACACCCAAGATACTCAAGGATAAATTCAAGGTTAAACAATAACTGCGATTATTCAATATTCCGCAAACTCAACGGCGCCAACTTTGGCGCCGTTTTCTATTCCACCGCAAAAACCATTGGGTGCACATTAGTCATTGCCGCCACAAAACCGATATAATCCCCGCAAACACGCCGCTGGCGTAGTAACAGGTACCATGAGAGATGGCGCAAAACATCATTTTTGTTGGACCCATGGGGGCGGGCAAAACCACCATCGGCAAACAACTCGCCCGGCAACTCGGACGCACCTTTTACGACAGCGACCGCGTCATCGAGGAACGCACGGGTGCCAACATCCCACTTATTTTTGAACTCGAGGGTGAAACGGGGTTTCGTCGTCGGGAAAAGACCGTTATTGCGGAACTAACGCAGATGGACGATAT
>CAZXZI010000066.1:0-14900 GCA_964645165.1 uncultured Ectothiorhodospiraceae bacterium | reverse complement strand
CCGGCCGCTACTCTGGGCGCTGCCGTAACCTTAGGGCGGTTTTTATGCCATTGGTATGGCCTGCTGTCAAGTTCAGCGTAGGTTCAGGCAAGCGGATTTGACTGGGAAATGGGCAAATATCGGGGTGGAAAACTCGAGATTTCTGAGTGCCTCACGCGCGATTTACCATTTTTTTATCACCCAGGCGGGGATGAGAAGATCCGAATCGGTATCATTTTTGCGGGTTTCCAGATTGCCATCACCGTCGCTGTCCATCAGATAATAAGGTACGCCGTGTTTAGGGGTGACCCGAATAGCGTAAAGCTGGCCGTTGACGCGCAACTCTTCCACGATGCCGGGTTTGCTTTCCTCAATAGTAACCTCGCCGGAAGACGCCTCTTCTTCGGCCAACGTGGGGCTGGCAAAAAACAGCAACGCGGTGAGCAGGCAGGAAATCACGGGAATGGTCACAATCAACTTTGAATAACGCATAAGACGTGTCTCACAACGGCGGGTCTTGCCCGCTTTAAAAACATGGATGGTGCCGTGCGACAAAACAACCGATAATCGCTCGCGACCTTGTATCGCCCATTCTATTCCAATCAAGACGTGCCCGCACCATGAAAGCAAACAAACCACTGATTCTCGTCGACGGCTCTTCGTATTTGTACCGCGCCTTCCACGCCATGCCTTCTTTGATGAATTCGCAGGGACAACCCACCGGGGCGGTTTACGGTGTGATCAACATGCTACGCCGCTTGATTAAAGATTTTCAACCGGAATACATGGCCATGGTGTTCGATGCCAAAGGCAAAACCTTTCGCGACGACCTGTATTCCGAGTACAAAGCCAACCGCCCGCCCATGCCCGATGAGTTGCGCGAGCAGATTGCGCCGCTGCACGCCATCGTCGAGGCCATGGGTCTGCCGATGCTGATCATCGATGGGGTGGAAGCAGATGACGTGATCGGCACTCTCGCCAAACAAGCCACTGAGATGGGCATGGATTGTGTGGTGTCCACCGGCGATAAAGATATGGCACAACTGGTGAATAAACACGTCACGCTGATGAATACCATGGACAACTCAACCCTGGACCCACAAGGCGTAGTGGAGAAGTTTGGTATTCCGCCGGAACGTATCGTCGATTACCTCACCTTGATGGGCGACAGCGTGGACAATATTCCCGGTGTGCCCAAGGTGGGCCCTAAGACCGCAGTGAAGTGGCTGACGGAATACGGTACATTAGATGACGTTATTAAAAATGCCGATGCAGTGAAAGGCAAGGTGGGGGAGAACCTGCGCGATAATTTGCAACAGTTGCCGTTGTCGCACCAGTTGGCCACCATCAAATGCGACGTGCCGTTGCAAGCCGGGCCGACTGAATTGAAAGTGCAGATGCCCGACACGGAAAAACTGAAAACACTGTTCGGTGAAATGGAATTTAAAACCTGGTTGTCCGAGTTGTTGTCGGGCAAGTCCGGGCAGACGTCTGATGCTGAGCTTGCACAGGCAACAAATGAAATCGTTGCCCCCCCGGCCGACGTGGATTACGACATCGTGCTCGATGAATCTGCATTTGAGGCCTGGCTGGAAAAACTCCGACAAGCAGAGCTGTTCGCCTTTGACACAGAAACCACCAGCCTCGATTATATGCAGGCAAAAATTGTCGGCGTGTCGTTTGCGGTAAAAGCAGGTGAAGCGGCCTATGTGCCAGTGGCTCACCAGATTACTCTGGATGATGCCGATGCCAGTTCGCAATTGGGCCGCGACTTCGTGTTGGAAAAATTGTGCCCACTGTTGGAGGATGCCAAACAGGCCAAAGTGGGGCAGAACCTCAAATACGACATGAGCGTACTGGCCAATCATAACATCACACTGCGTGGCGTGGCCTTCGATACCATGCTGGAATCCTACGTGCTGGATAGCACCGCAACGCGCCACGACATGGATTCGCTGGCGCTGAAATATCTCAGCCGCAACACCATTCATTTTGAAGATGTGGCCGGCAAAGGTGCCAAGCAAATTACCTTTGATCAAGTGCCAATCAGCACGGCGGGTCCATACGCGGCGGAAGACGCTGACGTTACGTTGCAACTGCATCAAACCCTGTGGCCGCAGTTGGAAAAAGAGCCCCGGATGGCCGAGTTATTTTGTGATATTGAAATGCCCTTGGTTACCGTGCTTTCGCATATCGAGCGCAACGGCGTGTTAATCGATGCCAGCATGCTCGCCAAACAAAGTGAAGAACTGGCGCAGCGCATGTTGGAGATTCAAGTTGAATCCTATGATGTCGCCGGCGAAGAATTTAATCTGGCATCACCCAAGCAAATACAAAAAATTCTTTTTGAAAAACTGGAATTGCCGGTCCTGAAAAAAACCCCCAAGGGCGCACCGTCCACTGCCGAAGAAGTGCTGGTGGAATTGGCCCACGACTTCCCGTTACCCAAACTGATTTTGGAATATCGGGGCATGAGTAAGCTCAAGTCCACGTACACGGATAAACTGCCGCAGCGCATCGATCCCGGTACCAGGCGTGTGCACACATCGTATCATCAGGCGGTGGCCAGTACCGGACGTCTGTCTTCATCCGATCCCAATCTACAAAACATTCCGGTGCGCAGTGCCGAGGGTCGGCGTATTCGTCAGGCATTTATTGCACCAAAAGGTTTTAGCGTTCTCGCTGCCGACTACTCGCAGATAGAGTTGCGTATCATGGCGCACCTGTCCGGCGATGATGGTTTGCTGAAGGCTTTTGCCGCAGGTGAGGACATCCACAGTGCTACTGCGGCAGAAGTGTTCGGTGTTGCATTGGATGAAGTGGTTACCGAACAACGGCGCAGCGCCAAGGCGATTAACTTTGGTTTGATATATGGTATGTCGGCGTTTGGTTTGGCGCGACAGTTGGGCATTGGCCGCGGCGAGGCACAGGAGTACGTTGACCTTTATTTTGAACGCTACCCCGGTGTGAAAAATTTCATGGACAGTACGCGTGAGAGTGCGCGAGAAAAAGGGTACGTGGAAACCGTTTTCGGCCGGCGTTTGTATTTACCGGAAATCAACCATCGCAACGGCCAACGTCGGCAGTACGCCGAACGCACTGCCATTAATGCGCCCATGCAGGGAACGGCGGCGGACATCATCAAACGCGCAATGATTGCGGTGGATGCCTGGATCGAAACCGCTGGGCTGGATATTAAACTCATTATGCAGGTGCACGATGAACTGGTGTTTGAGATTAGTGACCAACACATTGAAACCGCGAGCTGCGAAATTAATCGTTTGATGGTTGATGTGGCGGAACTCAAAGTGCCATTGGTGGTGGATATTGGGCAGGGTGCAAACTGGGACGAGGCGCATTAGGCATTACGTGAAAATATTTTTGCATGTAGTGAAACTTTTTTCTGCCCAACCCGTCTTAGTGTACGAGTGGGCGCGATGCCTGCTCCCCGCTTCCCTCCCTAGCGGGTATTCAATCTCGATGTCCCCAATGTCGAGTACTTTTAGCCCCGGTGGCAGCCCTCTTATTTGAGTGGATGTACTGGGGTTTTTTTTGGGCTGATTTTGTTGAGCTGTGTTGTCAGTCTACGCCTAACCAGCGATCCAGTACCGCATAGACTTCGGGGAGTCCGGTGCCTTTGAGCGAAGAAAATAATTGCACACTGCACAAGCCGTCCGGCGAATGGGCTTCGAGTTCACGCCGCACCTGCAACAGGGTATTTTGCGCTGCGCCGCGTTTAAGTTTGTCCGCCTTGGTGAGCAACACATGCACGGGCATGCCCACTTCCCAGCACCAGTCCAGCAGTTGCTGATCCACGTCTTTGAGTGGATGCCGCACATCCATCAACAGAATCAGTCCACGTAGTGCCTCGCGCTCAGAGAGATAGGCCTCCATGGTTTGCTGCCAGCGAATTTTGATGGCCTCCGCGACTTTGGCGTAACCGTAACCCGGCAAGTCCACCAAATGGCGTTGATCATCCAGTTGAAAAAGGTTGATGAGCTGGGTGCGCCCCGGGGTTTTGCTGGTGCGAGCCAGGGATTTCTGCCCGCACAAGCGGTTGATTGCGCTGGATTTTCCTGCATTTGAGCGCCCGGCAAAGGCCACCTCTGCACCACTGTTCTGTGGCAGCTGTGACAGTTTTGCGGCACTGATTAAAAAGCTGGCCGCACGATAGCGGGCGGCCTGATGGGGTTTTTGGGGAGAGTCAGCCGTCACGTTTTGGTTGTCCGTTTGCGGTGGGGAAGAATGTCCAGGCGCCTAAAATCAATTGGCATTTTCGGGTCAGAAGCAATAACCTAAGGGACTGATTGCCCGGCACTGGATGCTGGAACAAACTTTATCAAACGCAAACTCGAATGGGAATGACGATGAGCACAGGCACAACCGAGATCAAACGCACCTGGAAGACAAGCCGCTTGGGAATAATGCTGAGTGTTGCGTTAATGATAGGGTTTGGCAGTGCCCATGCCGCAGGCAGTATCGAGGCTGGCTCGACTAAAGCCAAGGCCTGCCAAGTCTGTCATGGTAGGGGTGGACATAGCACCAAGGAGACCTATCCTGTTTTGGCGGGTCAGCATGCTGCCTACATTCGAAAACAGCTGCATGCTTTCCGTGCAGGCACCCGTAAAGACCCTATAATGAACAGCATGGCAGCGCCGTTGAGCGATCAGGATATCGAGGATGTTGCAGCCTTCTTTCACAGTAACGGTCCGTTCGGTCCAGGCGGATAAGTCGGCTCGGAAGCAAAACGCAGTCCCCCCTTTTTTTTGGAGAAAACCATTATGACCACTCTACGGTTTGTTTTATGTTTGTTAATCAGTATAACTGCAAATACTTATGCATCTGAGCCTGCTCAGGGTGACGCCAGCAGAGGACAGATATCATCGGGCACCTGCCAGGGGTGTCATGGTCCGGATGGCAACAGTTTTAGCCCGGACTGGCCCAATCTCGCCAGCCAGAATGCCAATTATCTTTCCAAGCAAATCCATGATTTCCAATCCGGTGCCCGCAAAGACCCCACTATGAGCAGTATGGTGGTTGGTTTGGCGGAAAAGGATATCGCCGATATCGTCGCCTATTTTGCAGCGCAGACGGCGAAGGCCGATGCAGCCTCGCAATCGGCAGCGGGTCAAAAGTTATATAGGGGCGGCAACCGTTACACGCACGTGCCTGCCTGCGCCAGTTGCCACGGGCCTCACGGGGTGGGCAATGGCCCCGGGATGATTCCTCGCCTGGCAGGACAGAAAATGGGTTATGTGGGCAAGGCTATGCGGGATTTCAAGAGTGGCACGCGCAGCAACGATCGTAACCAGATCATGCGGGATATTGCGGCCAAGCTGACAGAGAAGGAAATCGATGCAGTGGCGCAGTTTCTCGCAGGCATGGGTGCGCCAGTGGCGACACCTGCGAAGTAGTCGAGCTTATTTGCGACCTGGCGCGTAAAAGTAACTGTTGAAGGTGGATACGTCCTGGCTCACCTGACGGAACAGGTGATCCAGACTGACGATGGCGTGTTCCAGCAAGTTCACCGCAATGTAGGGGTGTTCCACCCGCAGGCGCTTGTACATGGCGCGGCTTAGCTTGAGCAGACGGGTTCCATTGGTCAGCGCCTTGGCACGCACCGAGCGCGGATTGCGATCAAAAAAGGACATTTCGCCCATGAGTTCGCCGGATTTGATGTGCCCCACCTGGCTTTCGGCATTATCGCCTGCAAATAATGCGGTTTCACCGGCGATGACAAAATACAGCGCTTCGCCGACATCGCCGATCTCGGCGATGACCTCGCCTTTCTCAAACGTCACCAGTTCGGTGTAATCAATCAGCGTCGTCACTTCCTTGATGGTCAGCGATTCACACAGGTACTGCTGATTTAAAAATTGCGCCAGATCGATCTTTTCGGAGACCATGGGGTCATACTCCTTGCGTGGGCAAATGCCTGTTGGGTTAAGAGGGTGTCCTCGTGACGAATGCGTCATAGCATAAACCATCGATGCGCTGACGAGAATCGTTGTCTTGCAACTCAATAGTGATTCATTGCGTTAATTCAATGATTTGGATAGGCTCACGCGCGGTGACAAATAAACAATAACGAGGTCGATTCCATGAAAAACACCACTTCACTTTCACGCGGCACGACGGCTTTACTGAGCGCGCTGGCGATGGTCATTCTGGGGCTGAGCAGTACTGGCAGCGCAATAGCGGCACAAGATTACGAAATGGTGACCCCACCCCAGCCCACCACTGCGGGCAAAGACCAGGTCGAAGTCGTGGAACTGTTTTGGTACGGCTGCCCCCACTGCTTCAAATTAGAGCCCTACGTGGAGCGTTGGCTGAAGCGCAAACCGAAAAACGTGAAGTTCGTGCGCATCCCAGGCATGTTTCGCCCCAGCTGGGAGATTCACGGCCGCGCATACTACACAGCAGAAATTCTCGGCGTGGTGGACAAAGTCCATCGCCCCATGTTCGATGCCATTCACGAGCAAAAACGACGTATGAATACAGAAGCCGAAATCATGGCGCTGTTCAAAGAGCACGGTGTGAGTGAAAAGGATTTCAAGCGTGTGTTTCACTCCTTCGCGGTGGAAACAAAAATTCGCCGCGCCAAAGACATGGGTCGTCGTTATGGCATTAAGGGTGTGCCCGCACTGATTGTGAATGGAAAATACCGCACTGGTGCGCAAGCGGCGGGTGGCAATGCCAAGGTATTTAAGGTGGTGAACCGCCTAGTCAAACAGGAAAGCAAATAATTCCATCATGGGCAAATCATTACCGTTTGGCGTTAATAATTCCTTGGCGTTGGCGACACCACCCAAACGGAAAATACTTAATGCATGAAAGCCGCTGAACTGTTTGTCCGCTGTCTGGAAAACGAAGGTGTGGAATACATCTTCGGCATTCCCGGTGAAGAAAATCTTGATGTCATGGATGCCCTGCTGGATTCCAACATCCAGTTCATCAGCACGCGCCATGAACAGGGCGCGGCGTTTATGGCCGATGTTTACGGCCGACTCACCGGGCGTGCCGGGGTGTGCATGTCCACCCTGGGTCCCGGCGCCACTAATCTGATTACCGGCGTGGCCGACGCCAACATGGATCATGCGCCGCTGGTGGCCATCGCCGGGCAGGCCGACACCGGCCGTCTGCACAAAGAATCCCACCAGGTTCTGGATCTGGAGCAATTGTTTCGCAGCTTCACTAAATTCAGTTCGCGTATTTTGGGGCCGGAAATTATCACCGAGGTCACGCGTAAGGCCTTCAAGATCGCGCAAACGGAAAAGACCGGCGCCTGTTTCATCGAGTTTCCCGAAAATATCGCAGAGATGGAAACCGACGACAGCCCGCTGCGCGTCAAGCACGCGCACATGCCCGAACCGTCGGCCGACCGGGTTGCCTATGCTGCAGAAGTGATTTCCAACGCCCGAGAACCGATTATTCTCGCTGGCAATGGCGTGGTGCGTTCCGGTGCCTGGGCAGCGCTGGCGGACTTTGCGGAAAAACTCAACATCCCCGTTACCAACACCTTTATGGCCAAGGGTGTGCTGCCGTTTCGCCACCCCATGGCGCTGGGCAGTGCCGGGCTGCAATCACAGGATTACGTGAATTTTGGTTTTGAGCAGGCCGACGCTGTGATCTGTATCGGTTACGACCTGGTGGAATATCATCCGCGGTTGTGGCATCCGACGCGGGATCGCACCATCGTTCATATCGACAGCTCCCCCGCCGAAGTGGACGCTTACTATCCCGTTTGCGTCGGTGTGGTGGGAGATATTACGCATTCGTTGAATCGCATTGCAGATCAGGCCGCACCCCATGAAGGGCACAGGCTGCGTCCCCTGCGTGAGGCGCTGGTCAAAGAAATGAACCAGCATTGCGACGACACGGATTTCCCGCTGAAGCCCCAAAAAATCATCTGGGATCTACGCACCGCGCTGGATCTAGAGGACACGGTAGTCTGCGACGTGGGTGCGCACAAAATGTGGATGGCACGCATGTTCCGTTGCGAATACCCCAACACCTGTCTGATTTCTAACGGTTTTGCCAGCATGGGTATTGCCGTGCCCGGCGCATTGGCTGCTCGCCTGGCGCAGCCGGATCGCAAGGTGGTGGCGGTGACCGGTGACGGTGGATTTCTCATGAATGTTCAAGAAATCGAGACCGCCGTCCGCTTAAAAGTGTCAATGGTGGTGTTAATCTGGAATGATTCGGGTTACGGACTGATCGAATGGAAACAAATGAACCAGTTCGGGCGTCCCTCCAACGTGAGTTTCGGCAACCCCGATTTTGTGCAGTTAGCACAATCCTTCGGTGCCAGGGGCTACCGAGTGGAAGCTGCAGATCAACTGCTGCCCACGTTGCAGCAGGCATTGGCCGATGATGCGGTGAGTATCATCGACTGTCCGGTGGATTACAGCGAAAACCTGCGGCTCACCGAAACCCTGGGCGAGATGATTATTCATTTGTAAGCACTATTAACAAAACGATAATAATTAACGACACAAGACAACATGCCAACTATTCCTCTTCCTGATCCTTTTGAAGTTGCCAGCCCGGGCACCCGTCTGCGTTTGCTGAGTTACAACATTCAAGTGGGCATCGGCGCCAAGCGCTATCGGGATTACGTAACGGACAGTTGGAAGCACGTGCTACCCCACGCGCAGGTGTACGACAATCTGGGGCGTATCGCTCGGGCGATTAGCGATTTTGATATCGTCGCCCTGCAAGAAGTGGATGCAGGTAGTCTGCGTTCGAGCTTCATCAATCAAACCGAATATCTGGCTAATCGTGCTGGTTTTCCCTTTTGGCACCACCAAACCAATCGTAACCTTGGCAAAATTGCCGCGCACAGCAATGGTCTATTGAGTCGATATCGTCCTTCCCAGATTAACGATCACAAGCTGCCGGGGCTGTTGCCGGGGCGTGGGGTGATGGTGGTGCGTTATGGCCATCAGGATAATCCACTGGTACTGCTGATTATGCACATGGCGCTGGGCAAGCGCGCGCGGCAACGCCAGTTTGAGTATGTGACGCGCATAGTGAATCAGTATGAGCACGTGGTAGTGATGGGTGATCTCAATTGCCAGCCGGACAGCAACGAAATGCAGTTCCTCATTTCAGCTACTGACCTGTGCGAGCCCTGTCACGGGCTTAAAACCTTTCCCAGCTGGCGACCCGTGCGCACGCTGGACCATATTCTTACTTCCTCCAGTTTGCACGTGCATGACGTGCACGTGATGCAACACCTGCATTCCGACCACTTACCCATTGCCATGGAAATTTCCCTGCCAGACACGTTCCATATTGCCGCTTGAGTCAAATAGAAAAAAGCGCCTAAACTCAGCCCATGGAAGACGAAAACTGGAAACAAAAATACCTCGCTAGCCTGGATAACCTCGAGCAACAGGAAAAGCAGTGGCAAGCCACTGAGGCGATGCTCAAACAGGGGCTTACCCGGGTCGCCCTGGCAGCGCAGGGTCTCGACACTAAACTCGATAACGACCTTGATGCCCTGCGCAAAGTCCTGCGCAAGGATATCGACCTCAATCACCTTGAAGGTGTGGTGGGTGATCTGACCCAGTCCGTGAAACATCTGGATGATCAGCGTAATGATAAAAACGCCACCCACAGTCCCCAGGAATTATTGACCCATTGGCTGGATAGCCTGTCATTTCCCGGCGCACTTAATGCGCGCATTAAGGCTCTGCGCAAACAGATTGATTCAACCAGCAACCTCGCCGAAATGGAAGCCCCGCTGCGTGAGTTGGCTGCGTTGGTCAACGAAGCCTTACAGCACGAAGAGCATCAAACGCAAAGTAGTGAGCAAAGCAGTGGTTTTTTCAGTCGGCTGTTTGGTGGTGGAAGTGGTAGCGAAGACAGTAGAGAAAATGCTGAATCCGCAACTACAACAGCAGAGTCAACAAGTAATAAAAGCACTTCTCCACAGATAAGTGATTTTTGCATTCAGTTGTTGGATACATTAAGTCTGCCGCCAGAGCTCACTGATCAAGTTGAGAGCCTGAAAGACAAGTTGGGTGAAGGCCTGTCTAGCCGTTCGGTAGCGCCTGCACTCACCGCCATCGCTAATCTTATTTCAGCCATGCGTCGGCAAATGGAACAGGAGAACAAAGAGCTGCAGGCCTTTTTGTATCAGCTGGGCGACAACCTCAAAGAAATCGACCAAAATCTTTCCGGCGCACAAAATTCGCATCAGGAATCCATGAGCAGTGGTCGCGAGTTTGACGCGGTGGTACACGCGCATGTAAAAGATATTCAAAGCACCGTCGAATCAGCACAGGAGTCCAGTGAACTTAAAGAACAGATTCAAGGGCGACTTGATGCTATACGCAAACACCTTGATCAATATCGTGAAACCGAAGGGTCGCGTCAGCAACAGCTCGAAGATCAACTAGAACATCTAAACAGCCGTGTGCACGGTATGGAAAACGAAGGTGAAAAGCTACGCCGACGTCTGGAAGAAAAACACGAACAGGCCGTGCGTGATCCATTGACCGGTTTACATAATAGACTTGCTTACGACGAAAGAGTCATGCAGGAGTTTGCGCGCTGGAAACGCTACGGACAATCCATGGTGCTGATGATGATTGACGTGGACCACTTTAAAAGTGTCAACGACACCTATGGCCACAAAGCTGGTGATAAAGCACTCGTACTAATCTCCGACCAACTGCGTAATCATTTGCGTGAAAGTGATTTTCTTGCCCGCTTTGGCGGCGAAGAATTTGTGGTGCTCATGCCAGAAACGGATATTGAGTCCGCCGTGATTGCCGCCGAAAAATTACGCGCTGCTGTTGAAAAATGCCAATTCCATTATCAAAATGCCCAAGTCAGCATCACCGTCTCCGCAGGCCTTGCGCAGCTACGCAAAGACGATAGCAGTGAAAGTCTGTTCAAGCGCGCTGATGCTGCTATGTATCGCGCCAAAGAAGCTGGACGTAATCAGTGTTTGGTTGAGCGTCTACTTGATGAGTCATAGACTTATCTTGCGCCATCATTCCGATGGATGCCAGCTTTCAGAAATGTAATTTGTGATAGGAATTCGTAAGCCACAACCATGCCCCGAAAAACTGCCGCTATTAAAGTGGGTCAGCAACAAGCCAAACCGCAAAAAGTCCGCATCGACAAATGGCTGTGGGCCGCGCGTTTTTATAAAACTCGCTCACTGGCCAGTGAAGCGATTAAAGGTGGCAAGGTATACGTTAATGATAATCGCACCAAACCCAGTCGTGAGGTGGAGCTAGGTGATATATTAATTCTGCGTCAGGGTTTCGATAAAAAGACCGTGGTAGTGCAGGCGCTATCAGATAAGCGAGGTACGGCCAGCGTGGCACAGCAGCTTTATTCTGAAACGGACGAGAGTGCGGCGAAACGGGAGAAAGAAAAAAAGCTGCGCCAGCTCGCTTCAGCGCAACGGCCGCATGGAGAAGGCAGACCGACCAAACGGTCGCAGCGGCTGATTCATCGGTTTACGCGGTCGGAGTCGTGACACATTTAAAGGCCGTTTAGATAGATGAACAATTTTAAAGACAAAAGACATTATTTTGATTGTTTGGTTAATGAGATAGAAAAGTAATCACATAACAAATCGCTCGTGTGTGACGGACACAAAAGCATGCCTGTCTCACAACTCAAGCGTTGAGGAATACAAGAAAAGCCGAGATACATGATGGAGTATCAACTCTCAAAAAAAGATCAAGAATTCAGGTTTCAAGTTGAAACTTGCGAATTTTCTGTATCGGAATTCGATCATCGGGCCGTGTGCGCTTAGCATTTGTGTACCTTGTAGAAGAAGGTCCAGAGCGAGCCGTCCAGCACATGCGAAAAGCATTAACATCCCTGCTTAAGCATGCTGGTGTTGATCCGGCTCAAAAATATCATGAGACGTTAACCGAAGTTTGGATATTGGCAGTCCATCATTTCATGAAAAATACTGACAATTCTGAATCAGCTGATAATTTCATTGAGAAAAGACCAGTAATCCTGGACTCCGAAATCGTGATGACGCATTATTCCGCAGAGGTGCTGTTTTCAGAGCAAGCTCGTCAATCTTTTGTTGAACCAAACCTTGAACCAATTCCAAGGCATGGAAAGTAAATGCCGTACAAAGCGCTGGTTCAGATGCAAACTACGCTGCGCTTCGTTTGAACCGCACATCTTGGTTGTTGTGTCTGGGGAGAACGCCCTCTATCGATCCGGTGCCCTCTCGTGACCTTGGCTATTTTCAGTGCTATGAAAAGCGCAATCGGTTGGAAAATACAGTATTCTTACGGAACCAACCCTAGAATTATGTAGAGGAGAATACGAGTGGCTAAACCCAATTACGCTTTTGAAAAGCGCCAGAAGGAAATCGCGAAAAAGAAAAAGAAGGAAGAGAAGCGTTTGCAAAAAGCAGGGGCAGACGATAGTCAGCCGCAGGACGTTCAAGCTATATCAGGAAACGACGATAAAGCGGCAACAACCAGCGACACATAGCAATATAATCGAAGTTAATGAATACTAAATAGAGGAAGAAACGGCATGAGTTCAGGTACAGTAAAGTGGTTCAATGCAGACAAAGGTTTTGGTTTCATTACTCCAGATGATGGCGGCAATGATCTGTTTGTTCATCATTCTGAGATCCAGGCTGGCGGTGGCTATGCAACGCTGAGTGATGGCCAGAAAGTGGAATATGAAGTTGGAGAAGGCCAAAAAGGGCCGTGCGCCAATAAAGTAGTGCCAGCTTAACGCTAGTAATTAAACCGGTTTTCGTAAGCGTGCAGCCCTTCGCGGTGGCTGTTTGTGCTGAAATAGCACAAGCCTCTCATCGCAGTGGCTGCCGCTTACCACCGACGTTCTGAATGACTGCTTTCGCGCAAATAGCGCTATTGCGATTACAAAACCTCAAGGGTCGCACCTCAAAGCAGCCTATGACCTAATGTTCCAGTTATCAAAATCGCTGCATACCTTTGGCTGTTCAAGTTTTGAGAAAACCTTCAAAAATGAAATCGAGGAACTTGATGCAAAACTTCTGCCCTTACAGCAGGGCTTGTCTGTCGGTGGTTATGCCCTTTACGACAAATTCAAGGTGATGGTTATTAGTGTTTCCAGTCATGGCGAACATTTGCACGTGAAGACGGGGATTTTTTATCACGGGGTAATTTCAGGTTGTAGCTGTGCGGATGATCCTTCGCCGACGGATGTGACGACGGAGTATTGTGAGGTTTTGTTTGTGGTTGATTGGCAGTCGGGGGAGGCGAGTGTTGAGCTTGTTGTGGAGTAGCTTGGGTTGAAGTTTGTGAGCCCCATCTCAAATACCGATTTGTAGCAACTAGATTATTCGTTTTGCTCGCCCTGCGGGTCGTCCTATGGGCGTTCAACGCGCTGCGCGTTGATGTTCCGGCCTACGCCGGAATGACCGATGTAAAGATCACGCACCCTGCCCCAACCGCTAACATACGGTACAATCCGCCCTCACCCAAACAAAGCCCAGCAACACCCACGTGACCCACATCCACCTTGGCAAACATCAATTTGAACCCCGCTGGCAGGCTCACACGCCTATCGCCCGTCACGGCGCGCCGGTAGCGTGTTTGGATTGGTTGCTTGACCCTACTTCTCTCACCAGTCGGTTGCAGCATTCCTGTCGCGGCCAATTTCGGGTTGAACCGGTCAGCCAGGTTTGGCAACGGCCGATGTTGAATGAGGCGCAGGCCTTGGGTGTGCTGCCGCACGAGCGCTGTTTTGTACGCGAGGTGCGTCTACTGTGCGATGAAGAGCCGGTGGTGTACGCGCGCACAGTGATTCCGGTGCGCACGCTGACGGGGTCGCGGCGTCGTTTGTCGCGGCTGGGCAAAAAGCCACTGGGCGCGGTGTTGTTTGCAGATCCGTCCATGGTGCGCAGCGGTATCGAAGTCGCAAAGTTGTCTCCCGGCCAGCCGTTGTTTGTTCGTGCCACAGCGAATTTGTCACCGCAGCCTAACCAGATTTGGGGGCGGCGTTCGGCCTTTTTTCTCAAACACCGACCGCTGCTGGTGAGTGAGATTTTTCTCCCGGCCATCTGCCCTCAATCCGTCTAGTCAGCTAAAGTACCCTCAATGAACACTTCTACCGCCACGACAGGCATTGGGCAGCGTATTTATTATTACGCGCTGCTGATGCGCATGAACCGGCCCATCGGCACCTACCTGCTGTTATGGCCGACGGTGTGGGCGCTGTGGATTGCCGGGCAGGGAAATCCGGATACCAGCGTGACCCTGGTATTTGTGCTGGGGGTGGTGCTGATGCGCTCGGCAGGCTGTGTGATTAACGATTACGCGGATCGCGATTTCGATCCCCATGTAGCGCGCACGAAAAGTCGCCCTATTCCCGCAGGCAAGGTGGCTCCGCGCGAGGCACTGGTGCTGTTTGTGGTGCTGTGTCTGGTGGCTTTTGCACTAGTGCTGAGCATGAATTGGCTGACCATCGGCCTGTCCCTGGGCGGTGCGGTGCTGGCGGCGATTTATCCTTTTATGAAGCGTTACACCTATCTGCCGCAGGTGTTTCTGGGGCTGGCCTTTGGCTGGGCGATCCCCATGGCCTTCGCCGCGCAGACGGGTGAGGTGCCGGTGGTGGCCTGGTTGCTGCTTATCGCCACGGTGCTGTGGGCTACGGCTTATGATTCCATGTATGCCATGGTGGACATCATGGATGACCTGAAAATCGGCGTGAAATCCACGGCGATTTTATTTGGTGATGCCGACCGCATCATCATCGGCAGCATTCAAATTATGTTCCTGCTCACCATGTGGATTGTGGGCAACAAGTTGGAACTGGGGCCGTTTTATTTCCTCGGTCTGCTGGTGGCAACGTTGCTGGGGGTGTACCAGCAGTGGCTGATTCGCCGTCGTGATCCCGCAGGCTGCTTCAAGGCCTTTCTGAATAATCACTGG
>CAZXZI010000065.1:7543-14975 GCA_964645165.1 uncultured Ectothiorhodospiraceae bacterium | reverse complement strand
GGGGACGGCGGGCGCCTTGGCCAACTGGAGGGTTCCAGGCGAGGGCAGAAGCCAGAAATTGTTTTCCATATGGCGGCTCAGGCATTGTTTCGCTATTCCTAAGACGAACCCGTCGAAACATTCGCAACAAATGTTATGGGTACGGTCAATATTTTAGAGTCGGTACGCCGTTCGGACAGTGTTCGTGTCATCCTGAATATTACCAGTGACAAATGTTATGAAAACAAGGAATGGCTCTGGGGGTATCGGGAGAATGAACCCATGGGTGGGCATGACCCTTATTCCAGCAGCAAAGGCTGTGCCGAACTGGTGACATCCGCTTATCGAGAGTCGTACTTTTTAGACGGAAAGTCAGGCGGGCAGAATGGTTGTGTCGTTGCCTCTGCGCGTGCGGGTAATGTGATTGGCGGAGGAGACTGGGCAAAGGATCGATTAATCCCTGATATCGTAACGGCGTTTATGCAAAAGAGACCAGTGGAGATCCGTTATCCAGAATCGATTCGGCCGTGGCAACACGTACTGGAGCCCCTAAATGGATACCTGATGTTAATCGAACATCTTTGGGAACAGGGTGAGAAATTTACAGGCGGCTGGAACTTTGGTCCTGCTGATGAGGATGCCAGGCCTGTTATGTGGATTGTTGAACGCTTGATCAAAGCGTGGGGGGAAGGCGCTTCTTGCGAAGTGGATACTAATGAGCATCCTCATGAGGCCCATTACCTAAAGCTGGATTGTTCAAAAGCACGACAGCTATTGAAATGGAAACCCCAACTTAACCTTGATTCTGCGCTGGAGTGGGTTGCAACCTGGTACCAAGAATATCACCGGGAAGGTAACCTGCGGGATGTGACCGAAGCGCAGATAGCAGAGTATCAAAAACGGCTAGAATCCTAGTTTATTGGAGTGTGATTTGATTTTTACCGAAACCAAGCTTGCAGGTGCCTTCATCATTGATATTGAGTCCCGCAATGATGAAAGGGGTTTTTTTGCCCGTGTCTGGTGTACCCGGGAGTTTTCGGAACATAATTTGAATACAAATATGCTTCAATGCAATGTGGCCTATAACCATAAAAAGGGAATACTGCGGGGCATGCATTTTCAGCGTGAGCCCTATGCCGAAGTAAAACTTGTGCGCTGCACAAAAGGTGCTGTCTTTGATGTCATCATTGATCTGAGGGAAGATTCACAAACTTTTAAACAGTGGATTGGTGTCGAGTTGACGGAAGAGAATCATCGAATGCTGTATGTTCCAGAAGGCTTTGCGCACGGATACCTGACGCTGCTGGATAATAGTGAACTCTTTTATCAGGTCTCACAAGCGTATACCCCGGATGCTGAAGGTGGCGTACGCTGGAATGATCCTGCCTATGGTATTGAGTGGCCGGAAATCGGTGAACTGCTTATCTCTGAAAAGGATCAGAACTGGCCAATGTATGAGGAGCATGCATGATTATTTTAGATAAGGCTTTAGAAGAGCGCGAAAGCCAAAACAGACCAATACGGGTCGCCATGATTGGCGCCGGCTTCATGGGACGTGGTATCGCCCTGCAGATCGTCACTTTTGTAAAGGGTATGCAGCTGGTTGCGATTTCCAATCGTACATTAGCTGCGGCAGAACGGGCCTACCGGGAGGCGGGTGCAGAAGAAGTAAACCCCGTCACCAGTAAGTCACAACTTGAAGAGTCGATCAGAAATGGGAAATTCGCCATAACAGATGACCCCTATCTGGTCTGTGAAGCCGAAGGTATAGACGCCATTATCGAAGTAACCGGTGAGATTGAATTTGGCGCACATATTGTCATGTCCGCATTCAAACACGGCAAACACGTTATTTTGATGAATGCTGAATTGGATGCCACCATCGGTCCGATATTGAAAACCTATGCTGATCGTGCCGGAGTGATTGTGACAACGGCCGATGGTGACCAACCCGGTGTGATCATGAATCTCTACCGCTATGTCGCCGGGGTTGGTTGCAAGCCAGTACTCGCCGGTAACATGAAGGGCCTGCAAGATCCCTACCGCACGCCAGAAACACAAAAGTCATTTGCCGAGCAGTACCACCAGAAGGCGCACATGGTGACTTCCTTTGCAGATGGCTCCAAGATTTCTATGGAGATGGCTGTTGTTGCAAATTCCACAGGTTTCAAAGTCGGTCAACGAGGGATGTACGGCCCGGCATGTGATCATGTGAATGAGGCAATCAATCTGTTTCCCACAGAACAATTGATGGACGGTGGTCTGGTTGATTATATTCTTTGCAACCAGCCCGGTGGTGGCGTGTTTGTGCTGGGCTATAATGAAAATCCACTTCAGCAGCAATATCTTAAATACTACAAAATGGGCGAGGGACCACTTTACCTTTTCTATGCGCCCTACCATTTGTGTCACATGGAAGCACCGATGAGCGTTGCCCGTGCCGTGTTATACAATGATGCAACATCCTCAGCCATTGCAGGCCCCGTGGTTGATGTGCTGACGATCGCTAAAAGGGATCTTAAGCAAGGAGAAGTGCTTGATGGTATTGGCAGGTTTACCAGTTACGGTGTCACTGAAAATTCATCGGTATGCCAGGCTGATAATCTGTTACCACTTGGCTTGTCAGAAGGATGCCGACTGTTACGGGATGTGGCAAAAGATGAGGCGCTAAGCTATGACGATGTTGCACTGCCCGAGGGCCGCTTGAGCGACACACTCAGGGCTGAGCAGAATAAACTATTTTTTAATGAGCTGTAGTTCTTCATAGAAATATTCTCTTGTCCTGCCAGGAAAGCCTCAGGCACTACAGTACGGGAACTTAAGCAGAAACCTTTGATGTAGGAGCGATTTCTGTACGAGCGCTATCAAATAATTGAACCAAATGACACGTATACCTAGAAGCATCGTAAAATCAGGCATACGCCGAGGGCTGAATGTTGCCCGCAGACTAGGACTATTGCTAGCAGGCAGCATAATTGGCACGATCACGCATGTTAAAACCAAAGAGGCAGTTGTTGCCTTAACGTTTGATGATGGGCCGCATCCGGACTTTACTCCGCGACTACTGGAGATACTGGAAAAACATCATGCGCATGCCACCTTCTTCCTGGTTGGCGAGTCTGCAAAAAAGTACCCCGAGCTGGTAGAAGAAATCGTAAGGGCTGGCCACTCCATAGGTAACCACTCCTGGGGTCATCCGTCTTTTCCATTAATTTCGGGGCGCGCTAGACGGTGGCAACTGCGCGCATGTGAGGAGGCTGTCGCTCCGCATGGTCAGAAGCTCTTTCGCCCCCCCTTTGGGCATCAAACCATAGCATCACGTTTGGACGCGTTGTTATGTGGTTACAAGGTGATTGCCTGGAACGTTGTTGGCGTTGACTGGCTCGATCACGATGCAGAAACGGTCATGGATCGCATACTTAAGCAAATAAGTCCCGGTAGCATTATTCTTCTTCACGATGCACTATATTTAACTCGGCAACCGACTTACGCCTCCCGGGAAGCAACTCTCAATGCCGTCGATTTACTTTTGGAGGACCAGCAGCATCAATACCGTTTTCTCACTGTGCCTGAACTCTTGGAGCGTGGCCGGCCACAACAGACACTGTGGCTGCAAGTTGCGGATAAAAGCTGGTTGAATAGTCTTGAATAGGCAGGTGAATAAAATCATACTTGAGCCAGGCTACTCGCAGCCGAGTGTTTTGGTTGCGCTAAATACGGCTAAATATATTGGGGCAGAAGCTTGAAACTAAGCGTCATTATTCCTTGTTACAATGCAGTTGATACCATTGCCGATCAACTCGATGCCCTGGCAACCCAGCAATATTCGGAGCCATGGGAAATCCTTATAGTTAATAATCGTTCGACCGATAGCACGATGGAGATTGTCGGCCAATATCGTCAGCGTTTTTCGAACCTGCGAATTATTGAAGCGGCTGAGCGACAAGGTCAACCTTACGCGCTTAATGTTGGGGCACAAACTGCAACCGGTGAGGCTTTACTGTTTTGTGATGCGGATGATGTCATTGGAGAGGGCTGGGTCGCAGCCATGGGGGAGGCTCTCTCAGAATATGATTTTGTCTCGGGACCATTCGAGATTGAAAAACTCAATAGGTCATCTCTACAAAATAACCGGGTCAATCCCCAACCGACCGGAATCCAGGAGTACACCTATCCACCCTATCTGCCTCATACCGGTGGCGGAAACATGGGTGTAAAACGTTCTGTTTTTGCGGCTGTAGGGGGGTTTGATGAGTCAATGCCGTATCTTTTTGATACCGATTTTTGTTGGCGGGTACAACTTGCAGGAACAAAACTGCATGTTGCCCCGCAGGCAATCCTCCATGTGCGCTATCGCGATACGCCTTATAGTATTTTCAAACAAGCGCGAAACTATGGAGAATACAACGTATTACTTTATAAAAAATATCGGCAACAGGGGATGCCTAAGCTGTCATGGAAAAAGGGCGTGAGGGCTTGGCTGGATCTGCTTCTATCTCTGCCAGAGATCCGTCACAACGAAGAACGTGCCCAGTTGTTATGGGGTATAGGGTGGAGGTTGGGACGGTTATATGGCTGTCTAAAATACCGCGTACTTGCCCTTTGATTAGTCTTAATAGGCCTGCGTTGCTTTGCATCGAAAAGGGGAGACTCACGGACATTTATCTACCACAGTTCTGGTTGTAGCCAAGCTATTTACTGCCGTATTGAAAGCGGACACATCCGGATTATTTATTATTTGGAATTTTACATGAGTTCATCAGTTATTTTCCATGTGCCATCAGCATTCGACAACACCAGTGTTATGTTTTCTATATTCCCTGATGGATAAGCAAACTGTACAGATACGTGGCAGGAATCTTTAACCTGCGCAGTCGATACAATGGTCATAACTACCTGCTTATATTGCTCCCGCAGAAAGGCTCCGTAACTGTTTGGGTTGTAAAAATGCCGTAATGCACGTTTCGCCATATTCCCATCTATCAGTCCTTCAATAGCAGCAACATCACCACTTGATAGGTCCACAAGATATGAGCTGATAACTACTTCTGCCTGAGCATCGCATGCAAATGTTAATGGCGCAAAAGTCATCAAACTGACAACAACCGACAACACCACAATAGGCAGTTTTCCTGTGGCAAGCTTGACCATTACAATGCCCCCTCGTTGATTTTGAGAATGATGACCGTAGCCCACTGATCTCCCATCGCCTGATAACCCTGCCCCGTTGGGTGGATGTTATCCCGGCCAATCTGGATGGGGGAGGCTGCCGGATCATCGAAAAAGTTCGGCCCCGCAAAGACCTGGCCTGGATTGCTGCTGGCATACTCGGCAAGCAGTTCGTTTATCTTGGCATTGTACTGCGCGATTCGATCGTTACGCGTGGTACTGCCGATTACCGGTGGTGGTTTGGCAAGAAATACTTTTTTGCCCTGAGCGATACTAGCGTCAACGATAGATTTCAAATCAGCCTTGAAATCCACAGGGTTGGTGAATAACGTCCCATTTGAGTCATTGGTACCATACATAACCAGCAGGGCCTGCGTCTCTGGATTACGAGCAAGCACCGCAGCAATTTTGCCCGCCCCCTGCCAGGAAAGATCTCCCGGATTGCCCTCGTCGATGATATTCACGGCATTCCCCGGGAAGGCCGTCGAAATAGCGTTATTCAAAATGGGTTCATAGCCGCCGCTGGTATTCCGACCATCCAGTGAAATATCATCAGTCGGAATGTCGTCGAAGATCCCGTTGGTAATACTGTCCCCAAATCCCGTCAGGCTAAAACCACCCACGCCCACCTGCGGTGCTTCATCCATCGCCTCTATCTGCGACAGCCGGATAGCCGAACCATCCAGGGCGTAGGCCTTAATGTCATGAACACCCGCGCTGCTGAAAACAAACTGCTCCTGATAAGGTGCCAGAAAATCATTGGGCAGCATCTGCTCGCTCGCGGTACCTTCGTCGGCAACGAACTGCACGCCGCCTATGGGCAGAGTCGCCAACGCTGTCACGTCAACTGTTAAACCAGTTTCGACAAAGTACTCGCCCGGTATGGACAGCCCAATCACAGGCGATGCCGGGGCAGTTAGCACCAGCAGATCGTCAAATGCCGCCGATGTGTTACGGCTAGTATATAATCCCACTTTACCAGATGTGAAATCGGAATCTGCCGCAGCCAACACCTGTCGGCCATCGACAAAAGCAATGATTACACCATTTTGTAGAATGATTCGAATATCCATCCACTGGCCACTTGTATAGCTTTGTGGATTGGTGGCCAGTTCGCTAAATGTACCACCAGACCTTTTCTCAAGCTTCTGATAGCCCTCCTGGTTACTCATAGCAAAGCGGTAATAGTTACCGTCGTCCTGGTAACCGAACATGACACCTACCACACCAATGCCGTCGGAGCGCAGACGCAGGCGTAAATCCATGTCGTTGTGAGTAACCCCGGTCCAGATCGAATAAGTGCCCAATTCAAAACCATCACTTGTCTGGCCATCGATTAAACTGCTCTGAACGTATTGATTGCTAACCACGCTCCAGTTTGAGGGACCATTAAACGGCCCCGTGTCCGTTACCGACCAGCCGTTGGCGTTACCATCGTTAAACAGTTCCTGACCGATAACGGTCTGACCTGAGGACAATGATCCGAGCATGTTCAGTTCCGCCACCGAGGTCCATGGCTGACCCCTTTGCTCGCTCAGTGCCTCAAAACGGATATAGCGCCCCGGCATCGTTGTGAATAACACCTCCTGCTCCACGGCACTGTCTGGAAATACACCCGTCGCTACCGCGCTACCCCAGTTCACCCCGTCGGTGCTTAGATAAAATGCATATCCTTTCACTCGGCCGTTGAGCTGGCCATCCTGCCGCGGCAAGTACCTGAATCCAGTCAGGTCGTACACCGCACCCAGGTCAACATCCAACCGGTGCGGGTAGGGCGGGGATCCACCTGACCACTGCGTATGCCAAAACGTATTGATGTCACCGTCAAACGCATTGACAGCCGCACCGTTCTCACCCACCAGTTCCTCACTGTCCACCGCCTGTAAGGTCCAGCTTGATTGTGGAAGGAGCGTCGTCACCGGTGGGTTGATCACGTTCACCTGGATCGTCGCTGGCGTTGAATCTGCCAGCACCAGATTGTCCGTCACGGTCAACATCACCGTGTGCGTGCCCACCGTGTTGAATGTCACCGTGCCCGGATCTTCCACTGCCGCATCTGGCACTGACGGGTCACCAAACGTCCACACATATGTCAATGGCAGGTTGTTGTCCGGGTCGCTGCCTGTCGCCGTGAAGTTCAACGCACTACCGGCCACCACCGTGGCTCCGCCTGACGGCGTGTCGATCACACCGTTCGGCTCCAGGTTACCGCCACCCACGGCCGTACCCAGCATGTTCAGTTCCGCCACCGAGGTCCATGGCTGACCCCTTTGCTCGCTCAGTG
>CAZXZI010000065.1:0-7443 GCA_964645165.1 uncultured Ectothiorhodospiraceae bacterium | reverse complement strand
GCCGCACCGTTCTCACCCACCAGTTCCTCACTGTCCACCGCCTGTAAGGTCCAGCCCGATTGTGGGATCACAGCTGCAACCGCCGGGGCTATTTGGAGAACCAGGAATAGGGGGACTAGTAGAATAAACTTGTTCATTGCTACATATTGCTCCTGTGATGATCTAATACCACACTGGCATACCCCAATTTAACTACGGACAGTTGAATTTTCCGAGCGCAGAAAAAACTACACTAGTGTAGACGGGAAATAATCTCCTATTCTGTTTTTAGCAAAAAGGTGGGGCTCAGGGGCATTTGTCAACCACCGGGCTCAGGGCAGTAAACCAGGTATTTGCCATTTTGACGTAACCCCCGGCGTTGGGGTGTAGGGCGGCAGGTAGCCCAAAAGTCACTTGTGCCGCTAAGTCCTCAGAAAGATCATCTGGGTAGAGCAGGGCATTACGTTGATCAACGATAGTGATGTTAATAACATCGCCTGTTCTGGCGGCCACCATGCTGGCGACGTTGTCGTTGAACGTGCGTACATCGACGATTGCCCCAGCAGTATAATCGTATTGGTCAATGATACGGGCAAGAAGGACGGTAATTGGATTATTGTAGGTCACTGCCCAGGCGTCGATTTTATCTAGGATATTTCCAATATCGGCGGCACTGGTTCCGGCAAAATCGTTCGTACCGGCGTGCAACAGAATAATATCTGCCGGATTGCTATCCAACCACGTCTGCACCTCAGCGTCGCCGAAATTAGGAGAATCAGCGGTAGCAATATCAAAAGCCGTCCAGCCCTCATGGCCTTCGTGCTGAGCGTCGGGGAACAGATTGTCGCCATGGAGTAATGAGCCGACAAAATCGAAGGTGTAGCCCGCGCCGAGCAGGCCATTGTAGAGCGATTGGCGGTAGCCGATGGTCTTTCCTATGCCATCGGTTGCAATCTTGTATCCTACCCCGAGCCACTCTTCACCCGTGGTAATGGAATCACCCAGCGGCATGATTTTCTGGTTGATGATGACTTTTTGTGTCACATCAACAGATACAAAGCCATCAGAGACCTGATATACAAAGCTGTCCACACCACGCATATTGCCTGCCCCTGTAGCAATGGGATAGCTAAATGCACCAGTATTTGTATTGAGAAGAGTGACCGTGACGCCCTTCGTTGAAGTGGTGGTCATTCCCCCCGTGCCTCCTGCCCCAAGAAGGTAAGTCGGTGTGGAATCCGGATCGTTAGCGCTGAGGGTACCGCTAAATGTCACAATTTCCTGGGGTGTGGTGACGCAAGTATTGGTCGCAACGGGTGGGTCGTTGACCGGTGTGATCGTCAGATTTACTGCCACGGTATTCGAGGTAGCGCCGGCAACATCGTCGATGGTGTAGGTGAAGCTGTCACTGGTTGTCTCACTGCCATCGTGGCTGTAATCCACCGTGCCATTGGCGTTTACGATGAGTGAGCCATTGCCTGGGACGGAGGCTACGATGGAAGTCAGATCCAGGCCGTCATCGGCATCGCTGTCATTTGCTGCTAAGTTCAATGTCGTGGTCGAGCCCTCGTCCACTGTAAAGTTGTCTGCTACTGCGATAGGGGCATCGTTGACGGGTGTAATCGTTAGACTCACTGCCACAATGTTTGAAGTAGCGCCAGCCTGGTCTTTGATCGTGTAGGTGAAGCTGTCAGCCAGTGTCTCACTGCCATCGTGGGTGTAGTCCACTGTGCCGTCCGTATTCACGACAAGGGAACCATTGCCGGGAACGGAGGCTACGATAGAGGTCAGGTCCAGATCCAGGACTCCATCGGGATCGCTGTCATTCGCCGCTAGGTCTAGCGTCGTGGTGGAGCCTTCATCTACTGTGAAGCTGTCAACCACCGCGATAGGGACTTTATTCACAACGTTAATGGTGACCGAAATGGTAGCGATATTGGACGTTGAAAAGCCATCAATGGCTTTGAAACTGAAACTGTCGCTGCCGGTGGCACCTACATTGGGGGTGTAGGTATAAGCCCCCGTCGCCCCATTGATAACCAAAACTGTGCCTTTAGTGGGGGGAACGTCGTTGGTGATGCTATAACTCAGCGATGGACCATCTGGATCAATAGCTACCAGTGTACCGTTGCCCACAGTATTCTCATCCGTGGTTAGAGTCCCATTCTGGGCGACAGGGGCGTCATTGATTGGCGTGATGGTGACCGTGACGGTGGCGATATTGGAGTCTAGTGAGCCGTCGTTGGCTTTGAAGGTAAAGCTGTCACTACCATTGGCATTCTGGATAGGTTTGAACGTGTAGTTGCCCGTATTCGGGTCAAAACTCGTTAATGTTCCCATGCTAGGAGGGGTGACGATGCTGTAGCTCAGTGTTGCACTATCCACATCGGTGGCCACCAGCGTACCGCTCCCGGCGATATCCTCATCTGTGGTCAGCGTGCCCACTTGGGCGACAGGGGCGTCATTGATTGGCGTGATGGTGACCGTGATGGTGCCGATTTTGGAATCTAATGAGCCGTCGTTGGCTTTGAAGGTAAAGCTGTCACTACCATTGGCATTTAGGTTGGGCGTATAGGTGTAGGCACCCGTCGCTGTGTTTGTAATGACTGCGGTGCCTTTGTTGCCTTGATTTTGGATACTGTAGGTCAGAGGGTTTGGGCCATCCATATCCGTGGCCACTAATATATTGTTAGCCTGTGCATCCTCGTTTGTGGTCAGACTGCCAGCCTGGACGACAGGGGCGTCATTGATTGGCGTGATGGTGACTGTGACGGTGGCGATATTGGAGTCTAGTGAGCCGTCGTTGGCTTTGAAGGTAAAGCTGTCACTACCATTGGCATTCTGGATAGGTTTGAACGTGTAGTTGCCCGTATTCGGGTCAAAACTCGTTAATGTTCCCATGCTAGGAGGGGTGACGATGCTGTAGCTCAGTGTTGCACTATCCACATCGGTGGCCACGAGCGTACTGTTGCTTGCGGTATCCTCTGTTGTGGTCAGACTGCCTGCCTGGGCAACGGGTGCTGATGAAGTGGTTCCGCCACTGCCACCGCCACCGCCACAGCCAGCGAGTACCGATGTAGTAATAATAAGCAGAAAAACCAGCCGAACAATAGCGCGTGAGGTTGTCTGGTTACTGCCTGGAGTTAGGCTTCCAGGTTTCATAAGTGTAAAACGAAATGCACGCAACTTCTGTTCCATTGTAAAAAAAGGAAGGGCGGTACTGACTTAACGGCACCGCCCTATCCGATACTCCTTGTCTAGTAAAAAACAGCGCTAGACTATTACAGGTCTTTCACGCAGCGGAAGCCAAGTGTGGTGTTCAGGATGTCGGTAGGCGGTAGGACGAGTGCATCCAGGGTAGTATCTGTACTGTTGAGGAGGTTCTGATAATCACCCCCCAATGCCACAACTTTCGCAGCGGTTGTTGTGCCGTTGGTGCCGTTTGCTACGCCGCCAAAATGGATGTCCGATGTTAATTCGTATACATTGCCGATCATGTCGAAAGCACCGGCTGCGGATACACAGTTAGCCGGTGAGCCTGTAGTTCTCAAGGAACCACCGCTAGCCGGGTTGTTGCAGTCTGCTGTGGCAATACCATTTCCCGTCGTTGTACCAGCCGCGGCGACCAGCCATTCCGAAACCGTAGGGAGTCTCTTGCTAACATTGGCACAGGCGATAGCTGCCTGGTATTGGGTGATGTCATACGCAGGTTCAACACTCGGTACACTGCGGGCGTAGATAGCATTTGTGCAGTCAATTGCCACAGCATTGGTATTACTGCCAGCACTGCCGGTGTCTGAGCAGGTGTTGTAAATAGCGGATGCAGCACCTGAGATCTGGTTGCCAGCTGTCGCGGCATCCCAAACACTTGCCTCAAATTTGTCAACGCAGATTGTGCCGGATTTCACCATGTCGGTGGGGCATGTGGGCGCTGCCTGGAGGGCAGTAATCGCAGTAACATTAGTGGCTATGCCGGTAGTGTTGGTGGTCACGGTGCTGGAATCAGCTTTGCCCGCAATAGTCGTCGCATTAGCAGTAATCGCAGTAACATTAGTAGCAATGTCGGCAGTGTTGGTTGTCACGGCGCTGGAAGCAGCTTTGCCCGCAATCGCAGTCGTATTGGTAGCAATCGCAGTAACATTAGTGGCTATGCCGGTAGCGTTGATTGTCACGGCGCTTGCATCTGCTTTACCCGAAATAGCAGCAGTATTGTTACCAATCGCAGTCACGTTAGTGGCGATGTCAGCAGCGTTGGTCATTGCGGCGCTTGCATCAGCTTTAGCGGCAATTGCGGTTGCATTAGCCGCGGCTGCAGTAGCGTTGGTAGCGATGCCCGTAACATTAGTGGCTATGCCAGCAGTGTTGGTGGCTGTATTGGTGTCATTATCATTTACAGCAGTTTTTATGTTATCCATTTTTACTGCGGTAAGTGTGTCGCCAGAGGCATAGGTATCAGTTATTGATGCAGAATAAGCCGGTGCTGCGATGATCGTGCAAAATGCAATAGCAAAAATTTTACCTGGTGTTTTCATATTTTGTAGAGTGATCATGTCTTCTTCCTTCAATGACTTTAAAAAAATATATGTATGTTTGTATTTCTTAACTCATTTCTTACAATTCTTTTATTAATTCAATGTGCAGTTGTTCAGGGTGCTGTTGCCCAGTACACAGTCTGTGTTTGTTGTTCCACCACCACTACTGCCACCGCCACCACAGCCTGTTAGCAGGGCAACAGCTGCAACAAATAGAAGTACCCTTACGTTGATGAGTAGTTGAATCATATTTTCATCCTCATATTTACCTAAAACGTGCTCGCCGCAATATAACTTACGGGAAACCCTACCGTCCAGCGCTGACTAATTTGTATACAATATGCACTTCTTATGCCAGCGCTTATATTTCAATGACTTACCGGATGTAACCCTGGCTGCAATGGGTTAAGTGTAAACTTTTCCGACATGGTTTGGAGCGTGCCCCTATTCTTTATGTCTTGTCTATAAAATTCTGTAAGTACACTTGAAGGAGTGCAGTCTATATAATCAAGCGCTTTGTAAGTTTCATGGACACGAGTCCACCCACGATCTTAATTAAGGATGCGCATGAGTCAACCCAATGAAGTAAGTGAGCTGACCACCGTCATTGAACAGCCTCGCGGGTGGTCATTGCCGGATTTCAAAGAACTGATTGCATACCAGGATCTGTTCTACTTCCTGGTTTGGCGTGATGTTAAGGTTCTCTATGCACAGACAATTTTAGGCTTTGCCTGGGCGATACTTAACCCCGTTGTACAGATACTTATCTTCACGATTATTTTTGGCCATGTCGCCGGGTTATCTACCGATGGAATCCCTTACGTCCTGTTTTCCACTTTGGCGATCATTCCCTGGACTTATATGTCGGAGTCCATGAATGCCTCGGCTCAGAGTCTTGTCAATCAACAACATATGCTTGGTAAAGTTTATTTTCCGAGAATTATTTTTCCCATAACGCCCATTTTGGCAAAACTAGTTGATTTCTCAATTTCGCTGATAATCGTGGTTGGCGTTATGCTTTATTATCAGATTTCCCCCACCTGGAATCTCATCTATTTTCCATTTCTGGTGATATTGATGATGATTATTCCGGCGGGTATCGGTATGTCACTTTCGGCGCTAGCGATTCGTTATCGAGATGTTAATTTCGCCATGCCGTTTGTGATCAGAATGTTGATTTACTCGGCGCCAATTTTATATACGGCCTCTTCAATTCCTGAGCAGTACCGGCTTCTCTACTCATTGAATCCCATTGTTGCTGTGGTGGAGGGTTATCGCGCTTGCCTGTTGGGTACGCCGATGCCCTGGGAATTCATACTCCCTGGGGTAATTGTTGCGACACTTCTTTTGTTTTTTTCAATGGTCTACTTTAGGAAAATGGAACGTGTATTTGTTGATGTAATTTAAAAATGATTGGGCACAATGTTTAACATTGCCGGTGTCGTTTTATTCTACGGGTGTGTCTCCGAACTCAGTTTCCCATTTCAGCATGGGACGAACAATCCCCGGCAGACTGTGCATCCAGTCACCCCTCGATTCATCGCCCTCCATGGGATCAGATACTTTAAAGCTGATGATGTCATCCTCGTCAAACAATGCTACTGAGCGTGGCTCTAAAGCAACCATTGAGGCGGTAACATAGTGGCTGCCTTCACTTAGGTAATTGCCAGGGATCCATACGGTTGACACATAAGTCCCTTTGGGTCTTTTCTTTTTACGCCATTCTGGATCTGCATCGACTGTTAAAAACACTTCTACGCCTTCATCGTTCCTTAAGAGGAAATGCGGCAATAACACAAAGCCGCCATCAAGCACTTCGAATGTCATTTCAAAGGCAACGGGTGAACGAATATCAATCGTGTCGGCTGTCTGTCCATCTTCGCCTTTTATTCGTACGCCTCTTAGCCGCGCAATTTCAACGCCTGGTGCTCTTTGCAAGTCGGCCCAGGTTCTTTCGGCCATGGCTCGAGAGCCACCATGCATGTAATCATTGACAACTTCACGCGCGGGACCGTCGGCTATGACTTTTCCGTCTTCCAACATAATGACTCGCTGACATAAGCGTGTGACAGCTGCCATATTGTGGGAAACAAAGAAGACAGTTTTGCCTGAAGTGCCAACATCCTGCATCTTGCTCAAACATTTTTCCTGAAATGCAGAGTCACCAACGGCTAGCACTTCGTCAACAATTAAGATTTCAGGCTCCAGGTGGGCAGCAACTGCAAAAGCGAGGCGAACAGTCATCCCGCTTGAATAGCGTTTTACCGGTGTATCGAGAAATTTTTCGACGCCCGAAAAATCGACAATTTCATCAAACCTGCGATCCACTTCCTTTTTTCGCATGCCGAGAACGGTGCCATTCAAATACACATTTTCTCGTCCAGTGAGCTCGGGGTGAAATCCTGTGCCGACCTCCAGCAGGCTAGAACTGCGCCCATGTATTTCGATGCTTCCACGCGCTGGCGGTGTAATCCTCGATAAGATTTTTAGCAGCGTTGATTTGCCAGCGCCATTGCGGCCAATGATACCGACAACTTCTCCTTTCTTGACGTCAAATGACACATTTCGCAGTGCCCATAGGATGTTTGGGTTTACATTTACGTCGGGATTATCGAAGTCAAGATCAGAGAAATCATACAGGGAACGGTATTTCTGATAGTTTTTTATCGGACTCCTGATCATTTTTGCAAATGATTTTACTAGCGAGTCTTCAGCTTCTTCCTTAACGCCAAGTCGATAGACTTTACTGACACTATTAACACTTATTGCGATATCGTTTGCAGCCATATAATTTCAAGCTCGAATTGAATAAAAGAGGGGTTTCATCATGCCCAGTAGGCTTAATTTCTTACCCTTAGTTGCGCGCTATGTTACTTCGAGCTTCTCTATATAAGCAATCGAAATGTGAGGCTTTAATGTTAAAGCTGGAGTC
>CAZXZI010000064.1:0-15552 GCA_964645165.1 uncultured Ectothiorhodospiraceae bacterium | reverse complement strand
GACAATCCCTACATCCTCGCCGGCCTGTTCATCGGCGCCCTGCTGCCCTTCATCTTCAGTGGCATTATTTTCAAGGCCGTGGGCAAGGCCGCTTCCACAGTGGTGGATGAGGTGAGACAACAGTTCAAGGATCATCCCGAGATACTCACCGGTGAGCGCAAGCCCGATTACGCCCAGGCCGTGAATATGCTCACCCGGGCCTCCATTCGCGGCATGATCAAACCTGGCCTACTGCCGGTGGTGGTGCCTCTGCTGGTGGCCTTTGTTTGGACGCCTCTGGGCCCCCCCGGCAGTGGCGCGCAAATCATGGGCGGCATCCTCATCGGCGCGGTGACCAGTGGGCTGATCCTGGCGCTGATGCTCAGCACCGGTGGTGCGGCCTGGGATAACGCCAAAAAATACATCGAGGCTGGTCACTTCGGTGGCAAGGGCTCCCCCGCACACATGGCCGCCATCACCGGTGATACCGTGGGCGATCCCAGCAAGGACACCGCTGGCCCCGCCATCAATCCCATGCGCAAGGTGTTGAGCCTGATGGCACTACTACTGGTGCCGTTTTTGTAGTGACAGCAGTGAGTGACAGTATCAAATCGTTCGCCAACCAAACTTTACAAGCAAACATTGGAGCATCCATGGGCAAAAATTTCCTTTCAATAGCATTTCTTTTTTTATTTGTAGTAGCTCTGGTCCATGCGCAATCTGATAAAGAGGTTGGCGTAAAAAATGAACGTATTCTCTTGAAAATACCGTACAAGGATAGAGAAGGCTTACTTCATGTTATGCGTAATAATTTAAAGAACCTTGGCAACATGATTAATGCCATGGCAGATGATGATTTTCAATCGGTGCAGAAAATCGCAAGCAATATGAGTTTTAATAAGAAAAAAGGTAAAGGCCTGTCCCGCAGGGGCAACGCTGCTTTTGCAGCTATGGGGGTTAAGTTTCATGCCGAAGATACCATTGCTGTAATGAAGGCTGCCGAAAAGAAAGATAGAAAAGCAACATTACAGGCCATGTCGAATATGGTGAATACCTGTGTGTCTTGTCATGCAACATTCAGGCTGATGGAATGGCCAGATAATAAAACCTACAAACGCCCACCTCCAATAAAACTAAAGCTTCCGCAAGGATTTAAATTTAGTAAATGATTCAGAATCAAACACAAGAACTATCATGAGTAACAAAATCCGTTGGGGGTTAGTGGAAACAGCGTATGAACGAATTTGATACCAATAGTAAGGACAAAGTTCTGTCTCCCAGCCAGTTTCTGTCCTGGATAGAAGACGATGCGCAGATTATGCGTTTGCGTAGGGATCGTGATGTCATTTAATGACTGGGGTGCTGGGCAATTAGAGTTTTCGGTTTAAGTCAGTACCATTCGTGTTGGCGCAGAGACTTCCAGCTTGAGTATCTTGTGGTTTATTCTCAGTTGAAAAGAACGACTACTTACGGATAGGTTCCATGCGGTCGGTGTTTCACATGCCGCTGGGCCGGGCGCCCCGCCAGTTCGTGCACTGCCAGCATCACCAATAACAGAGCAAACCCATAACGCAACAGATGTTCGGGTAACGACAACGCGAGATGGCTACCGAGTAGCGTGCCCAGCACATCGCCGACGGCCAACAGGGGTACCTGCCGCCAACAAACCAATCCCTCGCGTTGATTTTCCCAGACACTGCTGGCGATGGCTGGCAGACGGGCGGTGAGTGAAGAGCCCTGCGCCAGTTGTTGCGGCATGCCGAGTCCGAGCACAAAAAGGGGCGCGAGTACTGGGCCGCCGCTGATCCCCACGACGCCTGCCACCACGCCGGCAATCACCCCGATCAATACTAGCCAGATATCCGACCAGCCGCTGGCAAAGCCACTGGCAGAGGATCCGCTGCCGTGTAAAAGCAAGGCCACGGCGCCCAGCAACAACACCATTGCAAACAATCGTCGCAGGGTATGCTCTGGCCAGTTGACCGACCAGCGAGCCGCCAGCGGTGCACAAATCAGCGCAGGGATGCCAGTCCACAACAATGTATTCCATTGCACGCTGTCATGCAGGCCGTAAGTTGCGGCGCCGCTGAGTGCGGTGAAACCGGCGATGACCATGGCCGTGCCCCGTGCCTGATGTTGGCTCAGGCCTAACCAATCCGTGAGCATGGGAATCAACAAAGTACCGCCGCCGAGGCTGGCCAGCCCACCGCCGAAGCCAGTGAGAAATCCGGCCAGCACGGTCAATGATGCCCTGCCCTGCGTGTCTCTTTTCATGGTTTATTCAATACGCTTGAAAACTTATCCCAATTTACTTATCGGGTTCCAGAATTCCGCATTTTTGCAGAACAAGCTCTTCGTCAAAAGTGTAGACATGCGGCGTACCGGTGGGGAATTCAAAATGGACGACCTGCTCTGCTGTCATGCCCTCGATGTGTTTTACCAGTGCGCGCAGGGAATTGCCGTGGGCGGAAATCAACACGCTGTGCCCGGCACGTAGTTGCGGTTCAACGTGCTCTCGGTAATACGGTACGGTGCGATCGGCCGTCATTTCCAGGCTTTCGCCATTAGGAGGCGCAAGCGCGTAATCGCGTCTCCAGTGATGTACTTGTTCAGCACCAAACTGTTCACGGGCGCGGTCTTTATTCAGACCTTGCAAGTCACCGTAATAACGCTCGTTGAGTTTTTCCGAAACGTGTATTTTCAACTCCGCCGCATCTCCTAATGTTGGCGTAAAGTGTTCGTACCATTTTTGACTGGCTTCATGAATGCGCACGTACTGTTGGCAGTGCCGGTTTTGTTTGAGGATTTCGTAAAGGGTATCCTGCGCCCGCAACAACGTGGAGGTGAAGGCCAGATCAAAATGATAGTCCGCCAGCAAGGCACCAGCCACTTCGGCCTCCCGCATACCCTGCGGGCTGAGCGACACATCCACCCAACCGGTAAAACGGTTCTGCAAATTCCAGATGGATTGCCCGTGTCTCACTAATATTAAACGACTCATGATTGGCGCTCTTTTATCTGTCACGGAGGATGGCTTAAAGAGAACCTGGGTGGCTATTCAAGGTGCTCGACGAGTTTCTCCAGGCGTTGTGCAACGAGATCCCAAATCACCATGGGCCCGCCTTCCTTGGCCCATTCCTCCGCTGATAACTGTTCAATCTCGCCCAGTTGACCCGCCAATTTTTCACGTTCCTGTTTTAGCTCGGACAACTCAGCTTGATGCTCGGCTTTTTGGATATCTAATTTCGCCGTTCGCCCGATGAGCTCATCAATATGTTTCAGACGTGCGTTGGATTCCTGGACATGGGATTCGACTAATTGCTCTTCAGTGGTCATTTGATTCTCCTCTTCGCAGTTTGCTTGTTATGGTTAACCTGAAATAAAACACCGCCAGCTTGTGACAAACCCTTCAATAAAGAGATAAGGGCACTTCCTGCTTAAAACAATTATTTCCTACAGCCAAAATTAGTACGCAATGGTTCAAGTGTAGCCCGGCGGATGCTGCCGCCAGTATCGTAACAACACAAAACCAAACAACATCCCACCCAAATGAGCAAAGTGGGCAACTCCCGCCTCGGTGCCGGTGACACCTGCCCAAAGCTCAATGCCACCGAAGATCAGCACAAGCCATTTCGCCTTTAGTGCGATGGGTGGAAAGATCAGCAACAGGCGTTCGTTGGGAAAACTCATGCCAAAGGCGAGCAACAGACCGAACACGCCTCCCGAAGCGCCAATGGTGGGATAAATCGCCCCCTGCTTTGCCGCCAGGCTCACCACTATTAATTGCACCAAGCCGGCGCCAATCACACAGACAAAGTAATACAACAAAAAGGCCTTGCTACCCCAATACAACTCCATTCGTGCGCCGAATAACCACAGGGCGTACATATTCAATAACAGGTGCATAACACCGCCATGCAGAAATGAATAAGTCACCAGTTGCCAAATGCCGAAATGTGGCTGTGCCGCGACGGACAAGGAATAGGTCCCGGTGACCAAGGGCCAGAGTGCCAGGGCGCCAATCAATTGCCCGCCGCTGGAGAGCTCTAATAAAAACATGCCCACGTTGATAATCAACAGGGCTTGTACCATGGACGGCATTCTCATCTTTTTGTTCCGCTGCCGACATTAATGACTCGCACGGGCTGCCCCATTAAATATCCAGCGTATTAACGCTGACCCCATCAAAATAATTCTCCACATCCGAGCTGCAAAACAGTTCAGTGCCCGGCTGGCTCACCGTGCCCGCGGCGCAGGCAATGCCCAGTTGCAACGCCTGTGCAGCTGAATGACCGTGGGCGAAGGCCGCCACTAACGCCGCCACCATGGAATCCCCCGCACCTACGCTGGAGCGCACTACCACAGCGGGGGCAGTGGCGTGATGGCAGTTATCCGGCCCCACCAGCAGCGCGCCCTCGCCATCCAGGGAAACACAAACATAGTCTACGCCGCGTTTTTGTATCTTCCGCGCGGCCTGCGCAATGGCCTCCGTGGTGTCGAAGTGCTGGCCGAGCATGGCTTCCAGTTCATAACGATTGGGTTTGATCAAAAAGGGCTGGGCATCGATGGCCTCACGCAGGGCCTCATCGTGTGAATCCACCACGGCACGGCCGCCCTGTTCACGAATGCGCTGCACCAGGCTGGCGTAAAGATCCATGGGTAGATCCTTTTGCAGCGTGCCGGTAAGCACCCCGAAACCGCCGGCGCTGTGTTCCACAAACCGGTTTAGCAGCGCATTAAGCTGTGAGGGAGGAATATCTGGACCGATACCACTAACCTCGTACTGCACCGGTGGCTCGCGTTCAATAAAGGTGCCATTGATACGTGTCTCACCCTCGACGGCTTCACAATCCACGTGATCCAGTTGATCTTTCAGTAAACGATTTAATAATTGACCAATTTCGCCGCCGACGACGCAATAATTTTGTGCTGCGGTCGCCAAACGCTTTAATGCACGCCCGACGTTGATGCCATTGCCTCCGGGATCAAAACGCGTGGCGATGGCGTGGGCCTTTTGATTGGCGATAAGCTGCGGCAGCTCATAGGTCATGTCCACCGCTGGGTTCGGCGACAGCACAGAAATGGGCAGGGATTGTCCTTTGAGCAGTTCCATGTTTAATTCAGTACCTCAGGATTCACTGGGTGTAAAATACCGTGCGTGTGTCTAGTCGCCGAATTGCACATAACAGAAAATAGTTTCATTGATTAAATAGTTTCACTTATTCAGAAGGGAGCAGCGCCATGTTTATGGGTATCATTTTCATCTGGTTGGTCACGGCCTTTGGCCTTTGGGTAGTGACTAAAATGGTGACTGGTGTACGCGTGCGTTCCAGCAGCGGGCTGCTGTGGGCGGCCTTTGTGCTGGGGCTGGTCAATGCCTTTATTCGTCCCCTGCTGTGGGTGCTAACCCTACCTCTTACGGTATTTTCCTTCGGACTGTTCGCGTTGGTGATCAATGCTTTTACCTTATGGTTGACCGCAGCTATGGTGAAAGACTTTGAGATCGATAGCTTTGGCAGTGCTTTTCTTGGAGCCTTAATCATGGCTGTGCTGGGTCTGTTGGGTTTTGTCCTGTTCAGCTGGTTGATGATGGGTGAAGTGCATTGGATGTTTTATCGCAGTAGCGGCATCGGCATGCCCGTTTAATTAGCAGTAATCCCCTGCATCACATAAACACTCCACCCCGGCGTAGCACACGATAAGTCAGCATTTTTATTGCGTCATTAAGTACAAACCAGCTCAGCGCATAGATCCACATCCACATAACATATTCCCAGCCGATGGGCACAATCATGAACCCGTAAATAGCAATCAGACTACCTAAAATGCGTGTTGAAAATGTCGCCGAGAACAACTTGAGCGAGGGATAAGGTTTTTTCCAGAACCAGTCATCGATACGTGTGTTGTAGATCGTGCCATGCCCAGCAATCACCAGCTTGGCAAAGATCAGCGATTGAATCACCGGTTCGGAGAAATTCATCTCCCGCAATATAAAGAACAATAAAAACGATGAAATCACCCCTGCGATACCCAGCACACTGGAGACCGTTAACATCTCCGGCATATTCCAGCGCACCGGGTTTTTATCCACCTTGGTATTGTCATAGGCGATAAACAAAATAGGAATATCATTAAGCAAAGCCAGAATAATGATCATCAAAGCCGTAACGGGATAAAAATTAAAGACTACGATGCACAGCGTCATGAACAAAATAATGCGAATAGTTTCGGCGATACGAAAAATGGAATAACTTTTCATGCGCTCGAAGGTGATGCGCGCCTGACGCACCGCCTCGTTGATCACCGACAAACCTGGCGCAGTAAGAATAATATCGGCCGCGGCACGGGCGGCATCGGTGGCGTTGGAGACAGCAAAACCACAGTCGGCCTTTTTCAACGCCGGGGCGTCGTTGACACCGTCGCCGGTCATCGCGACGATATGTCCGCCCTTTTGCAGCGTATCGACGATGCGATATTTATCTTCCGGCACCACCTCGGCAAAGATATCCACCTCTTCAATCATCTCGATGATGGCCGACTCATGAGTGTGAATGAACTCACGTTCCAGCAGACCGGTGTCATAAATATCACTGACGGTTTCCATCACCTCGGCCGCAAAACGTTTGGCCTCTTTGATAGAGACATCGCCTTTGAGACGCTGGTAAATGCCCGCCGAAAGTGCCTCCATCAGTGCCAGTAACTCACTGCTGGCCGCCCCTGACAACTGTGCTGAACGAATGGCGCGATGCTCCAGATTCAGCAGGCGCCCCACTTCTTTGGCGATGGCCAGATTGTCGCCGGTGACCATCTTCACTTGCACACCGTAGTTGCGCATCTCGGCAATCACCTGTTCAGAATCATCGCGCGGCGGATCATAAAGCGGGATTAGTCCCAACAGTTCTACGGGGGCATCCCCCTGTTGACGACCCACAGCCAGAGTGCGATAACCCTTACTGGCCAGCAGATCCACCATCTGCTGAATATCCTGCGTCTCTGCATCGGGTAGTTTCGCCAGTTCCAATAACACCTGAGCCGCACCTTTAATCGCCACAAATGCCTCACCTGACTTTTCGACCTGCGCCTCGGTGCGCTTGCGAATGGGGTCGAAAGGCGTGAACTGGTTTTGCTGATAACTTTGCCAATCGCTGTCGGGGAAATGCTCATTGAGATAATGGAAGATGGGCATTTCGATGGGATCTTTATTCTCCAATCGCGAGGCCAATACGGCATGTAGAAACAGCTCTCGCTCATCGTGGCCGCCAAGCGTTACCGGCTCTGCCACCTTCATTTCATTTTTGGTAAGCGTGCCGGTTTTGTCGGAGCAAAAGATGTCTACTCCGGCCAGCTCCTCGATGGCGGTCAGGCGCGAGACGATGGCCTTACTTCGTGCCAGATTCAGAGCACCCACAGCCATGGTGACCGACAGCACGGCAGGCAGTGCCACGGGGATGGCCGCCACGGTGAGCACCAGGGCAAAGCGGGCAATCTCCAGAAAGGGCTCGTGGCGGAACAACGCCACCATGAAAATCAACAGCACCAGCGCCACGGTAATGATGATCAGGAAATTACCGATCTGAATTACCATTTGCTGGAAGTGGCTGCGTTCTTTCAGTGAGGCCTGGGCAACCAGCGACACCACGTTGGAAAAATTAGTCTGCATGCCAGTGTTGACTACCAGTGCCAGCATCTCGCCCTGTTTAACGATGGTATTGGCGTAAGCCACTTCGTTGATTTTTTTGCTGACCGGCAGGGATTCCCCGGTCAATGCTGCTTGATCAATCAGCAGATAATCGCCTTGCAGAAGTTTTACGTCAGCAGGTACGATGTCACCTATTTTCAGTTTGACCACATCACCTGGCACCAACTCGCGAGCAAGAATAGTTTTGAATTCGCCATGGCGCAGGACGATAACCTCGTTGGCAAGTCCTTGCTTGAGCGCCTTCAACGCATTAAGTGCACGATGCTCCTGAAAGAAATCGAGAAAGGCATTGACCAGCAACATCACCATGATGATGATGAAGTCTTCCCATTTTTGTACCAATGCCGAAAGCAGCGCAGCGACTTCGATCATCCACGGAATGGGCCCCCAGAAACGACGAAAAATACGATGCCAGAGCGGTTCTGACTTTTCCTCAATTTCGTTATAACCATATTTAACGAGACGCTGACCGGCCTCAGACTCTGTTAGTCCTTGTTGCGCATCCGTGTGTAAAACCTGGAGTGTGTCCTCCAGAGTTTGGCTTGCAAACTCGTCAGTGGTCTTGGTCATGGAAAACCTCGTGTTGGGTTCTTTAGATTTAGTCTGTTTGCAAAAAATCAAACGATGGAAAAAATTCGTCGTCGTTGACTGAACAATAATTCGGCCAGGATAACGCCACCGTAAAATAAACCCAACCAGATTAAAGTTTGGCTATCATCTTGCCAAAGATGAATAATCAGGCCCAGCCAGGAGCCGAATGAAAGCACACCGCCTAGTATCGGAATCCAGGGACGTATCACAATGCGCTTGCGCAGCCGCCATGCCGAAAGATGGATCGCGGCAAAAATTAATAAGAAGGTTGAGCTGGCAAAGGAAGAAATAATCGTCAGGTCAGCACTGTTAACAAATACCAGAGTGACAACACTGATTACCAACAGGCTAACCCAGGGGATGTTGTTCTGCTGTCGGCGAAAACCAAAGGCTGCCGGTAATTGTTGTTTACGCGCCATTTCCGCACCCAGTCGAGCCGTGCCGAATAAAGTAGCGTTAATAGCTGAGGCTGTGGAAAACAGTGCGGCTATTCCAATTAATATAAAACCTGCTTCGCCCAGAAAAGGCTTGGCCGCCGCTGCCAGGGCGTATTCCCCATATTGATTAACCTCCTCCGCAGTGAGATTGCCAACTGCCACCAGCGAAACCAGGATGTAAATGCCAATGGTAATCGCGATGGACCAGAGTATGCCGCGCGTCAGGTTTCGCTCCGGATCCTCCATGTCGTTGATGGCATTGGGGATCAGTTCAAAACCTTCGTAGGCGACAAAGATCAGTGCCGCGCCCATCAGCACGCCCCAGTGACCCTGATTGAAAACCGGCAAGACATGGTCGCTTTTGATGTACAATAAGCCGATGGCGGCGAACAGGAACAGGATCAACACCTTGATAGTGACAATCACCAGTTCGGCGGTACCGGTCTCTTTTACGCCATAAAGATTGATGCCGAGAAACACTAGAATGACCAGTGATTCCAGCAAATGATGCATGGCGCCGTGTTGATCGGCACCGGCACCCAGCAAGGCCGAGCCGTAAACGCCAAACGTGTAAGCGTATAATCCGAGGGTGCCGATGTAGCCCACCAGCAACAGCCAACCGCCGATGCCCGCCCGGTTGCCTCTGCCGAAGGCCTTTTCCAGGTAAGTGAAACTGCCCCCATCGGAGCGAAAACTCAGTCCCAGGCGGGCATAACTCCAGCCGGTGAGTAGCGCAATCACCCCACCGAGGGCAAAGGCGATGGGCGCGGCGTGGCCGGTTTGTGCAATGGCCAACCCCAGTACCGAAAAGATACCGCCACCCACCATCGCACCCACGCCCATGGCGATGACCTGTTTGATATCGAGTTTAGCGGAGTTCACTTGAGTGCTGGTGTTGTTCATATTTTTTCGCTGCGACTCACTCTGTTTTCGGGCTTGGTGACGCGTTTAGTCATTCGGACTGAGCAATAATTTTTTCCACTTCCTCTCCGCTCAACACCTCTTTTTCTTCCAGCTTGCTGGCAAGGGCATCCAGCACGGGACGCTTTTCAGACAATATCGCTGTTGCCCGGTCGTGTCCCTCTTCCACCAATGCCTTGACCTCAGCATCGATCTGCCGAGCCGTTTCCTCGCTGTAGTTGCGCTCTTCGCTACTCTGTCCAAGAAATTGCAACTGCTGCCGTCGCCCCCAGGTCATCGGCCCCAGCTTTTCACTCATGCCCAGTTGGGTGACCATGCCACGGGCAATTTCCGAGGCCCGTTCCAGATCATTGGAGGCGCCGCTGGAAACATCACCGAAGATGATCTCCTCGGACACCCGGCCACCCAGCAAAATGGCGATCTGATCTTTCAATTCATTTTTGGTAGAAAGAAACTTTTCATCCACCGGCAGTTGCAGGGTGTAACCCAGCGCGGCCACCCCACGCGGGATGATCGATACCTTGTGCACCGGTTCGCCAGTGGGCACGGTTTCCGCCACCAGGGTGTGCCCTGATTCATGGAAGGCGACACGACGTTTTTCATCGGCATTGAGGATGCGATGCTTTTTCTCTGGCCCGGCAATGACCCTGTCGATAGCCGCTTCAATATCGGCCATGCTGATTGTGCTGTGTGCGTAACGCACGGCAAGAATCGCTGCTTCGTTGGCGATGTTGGCCAGGTCTGCACCCACAAAACCGGGCGTGCGTTGTGCCACCACATGCAGATCAACATCATCCGACATTTTCATGCCCTTGGTGTGCAGGGCAAGTATGGCAGCTCGCGCCTCCAGATCCGGCTTGTCCACCACGATTTGGCGGTCGAAGCGCCCCGCTCTCAACAGAGCCTTGTCGAGAATCTCCGGACGGTTGGTTGCCGCCATCACCACCACGCCGACGGAGGGATCAAAACCATCCATTTCGGTGAGCAGTTGATTCAGGGTTTGCTCCCGCTCATCGTGACCACCACTCATCAACGGCGCCATGCCTCGTGCGCCACCAATGGCATCCAGCTCATCGATAAAAATAATACATGGCGCCTTCTGCCTCGCCTGCTCGAACAGCTCACGCACCCGCGCAGCGCCCATGCCCACAAACATCTCGATAAACTCGGAACCACTGATATTAAAAAAGGGCGCGTGAGCCTCACCAGATACTGCGCGCGCCAGCAAGGTCTTACCCGTGCCTGGTGGCCCCACCAACAACACTCCTTTTGGCGCATGGCCACCCAGGCGCTGAATTGCCGTGGGATCACGCAGGAAGCTGATTGTTTCGCCCAGTTCAGTTTTCGCCTCCTCCGCACCGGCGACATCATCAAAGGTGACCGATATATCTCCCTCCGGATGGATGCGTATACGATTGCCGATATTAAGAAAACCCTTGCTGGCGCCGGCCATGCGTTTGCCAAACCAGCCCCAAAGCAGGAACAAAAAACCAAAGGGCAACACCCAGCTAAAAATGAAATTACTCAGCCAGTTGTTGTCGTGACGCACACTGTATTTGACCCCCTTTTTCTCGAGCAACTTGGCCAGGTCGTTATTCATCAGCGGGATGGTGTAAAAACGTCGTGGCTTGTTAGTTTGGGGATCGGTATCTGTCAAAGTGCCGGTGATCAATTTATCGGTTATCACCGCCTCCTTGATTTCACCGCTGTCTACGTGCTGTAGGAATTCACTGTAGGGAATCTCGGTTTGCCGGGTTTGTTTCGCCCCCTCCCACATATAAAGGGAAATAATGATGAACAGCAGGTAAACCCATATCACCGAGCTGGGGCGTTGCCAGTAGCTCCCATCCGGCTTCGCATCAGATGGCTTGTTGATTTCTATGTCAGGTTTTTTGGCCGGATTATCGAAATCTGATTTTGCCATTGGCGTGAAACTCCTTGTGATATTTATTCTGTTTAACAAGTGGTGGTGGATAGCCTGCTTTCAAGTACGCTACCCCAAATACCGACTGACAGGAAGCAATGATGGTTCAACTTTATGTTATCGACTTTTTTAATTCATACAAAATGGAACAAACTGATGAGCCGGCAGTCGATATCGGCTAAACTGACCTTACCAGTAAACATATAATCAATAAGAGTGATTTATGTCCGCATGCTTTCAAATAATGTCATAGTGGTGTCACAATAACCGTCAATAAAGGAGTCAACCATGCGTGATTACAGCAACATCCCCGTCCTGAATTGGGAGAATTCAGCGAGTACCAAAAAAGCCATCGCCCAGGTACATCACGAAGAACCCGTTATTCTGCAGATGCCCGAAGATTTTTCACTGGGTATTGATGCCCCGACCTGTGACTGCAAAACCGGAGACAATGCGGCACATCACATCGACTGTCGCGCCGACGGTGTCCTTAAGGCTCTGGCCGAAGAAAATAATGAACCGTCACTGATTGAACTGGCAAACATCGCACATGAAGCGGCGCAGGTGGTCGACATTGAAACCGATACTCGCCGGATTATTATTCACGACTAGATAACGGCCACGATGTTTTCTGTACTAAAAAGCTAACCGTAGTATTGAATTCTATTACGAGAACCCTCATCAAGGGGTTAGGAGGTTGTGATGAACGCCTTATTGCGCTTGATGCCCCACAATTTCGCATAACATTAAATAGAAATTTTTTTTGATTTTTAAACTTCGGGCACTGCTCAAGGGATAAATCATGCAAACGCACTATGATGTGTTGGTCATCGGTGGAGGCCCCGGTGGCACGCCCGCGGCCATGGCTTTGGCACAAGCAGGCAAGCAGGTTTTACTGGTAGAACGTGGTGCCGGCCTGGGCGGCACCTGTCTGTTTGAAGGCTGCATCCCTTCAAAAATCTTTCGTGAGTCGGCACGGCGCTTGAATGAACTACGTGAGTCTGCGGACTTTGGTCTGTGCCTGCCCAGCCAGGATGTACGTCTCAACTGGTCCGCCATTCAGCAACGCAAGCGCACCATACTTAACGGCCGCGCTCAGGGCGCCATGGCCAAAGTAGAAAAGATTCCCGCGCTGGATTTTATCCAGGGTACTGCCCGCTTTCTCAGTGCGCGTGAAGCCGAGATACAACCTGCCGAAGGTGACACTCAACACATCCAGTTTGAACAAGCGATTATCGCCACCGGCTCGGTACCGTTTCGTCCGCCCATTCATGGCATCGATCAACACCGCGTGCTGGACAGCGAGGCCATTCTCAATATCGACCACATTCCTGATGAACTGGTGATTATCGGTGCCGGCCCCATCGGCGTGGAGCTGGGACAAATTTTTCATACCTTTGGCAGTCGGGTCATGTTACTGGAGGCTGGACCGCGTATTCTTGGCCCGGTAGATGCAGAACTGGCCGAGTGTTTACATCAACAGATGACGGCCGATGGTATCGAAATACACACTCACTGCAAGGTCAACACAATCGTTCATTCGGGGCAAAGCGTTTACGTGGAATACTGCCCCGCCGAAGGCGAGAAACAACACCGCTTCTCCGACACCGTGCTGGTAGCCGCTGGACGCCGCCCCAATATTGCCGGGCTGGGTCTGGAAAATACCGCGGTGACACACGATGCAAAGGGCATTCAAGTGGATGCCACTTTGCAAACCAGTGAAGCGGGCATTTACGCCGTGGGCGATGTTATCGGCCAACCCATGTTTGCCCACTGGGCCACGGCGCAGACCCTGGCATTGGTGCGTCATCTAATGAATCAACCAGTGGAATTTCCGAAGCCCGCGATCAACACCGCCGTGATCTTCAGCCAACCAGAAATAGGCATCGCGGGTCTTACCGAGTCACAGGCTGAAAAGGCTGGCCTGCAGGTCAATGTAGCGCGTTATGATTACCGTGCCGATGCCCGCGCACAAATCAGCGGTCATGCAGACGGACTGCTAAAGATTATCTATGAACACGACACACACAAAATAGTTGGTGTACATGCGGTAATTGAAGATGCCAGCACCTTGATGGGCGAAGCGGCGCTGATTATTCGTACCGGACTCACCCTGGAAGCACTGGCCTCGGCCATACATCCCCATCCCACACTCAGCGAATCCTTTGCCTTTGCAGCACGGGCGGCACAGGCACAGGCACAGGCCATGATGCAAAAACACTGAAGTATTTCCAGGAGAGACGAAAATGTCTAACTACATCCGTTGGTTCAAGGAAATTGGTATTGAGGACGTACCCACGGTGGGTGGCAAAAATGCCTCCCTCGGGGAGATGTATCGGGAACTAACGCCACAAGGGATCAAGGTGCCCAATGGTTTTGCCATCACCGCCGAGGCCTATCGCGATGGCCTTACTCAGTCAGATACCTGGGAGGCATTAAAGGCAACGTTGGACGGTCTCAATCCCGCAGATATGGATGACCTCGCCCGCCGTGGCGCCAAGGCTCGTGCAATTATTTACGGTGCGCCCTTAGCTGATGGCCTGCAGCAACAGATTCGTGATGCCTATGCGCAATTACAACAGGAATACGGTGACGAATTGAGTCTGGCGGTACGCTCCTCCGCCACCGCCGAAGACCTGCCTACCGCCAGCTTTGCCGGTCAGCAGGAGACCTATCTCAATATTCGTGGCGACGAACATTTGTTCGATGCCTGTCGTCGTTGTTTCGCCTCGTTGTTTACCGACCGTGCCATTCACTATCGCATCGATAATAACTTCGATCATTTCAAGGTGGCGCTGTCCATCGGTATTATGAAAATGGTGCGTTCAGATCTGGACGCCAGCGGCGTGATGTTTTCCCTCGATACCGAAACCGGTTTTCGTGATGTGGTATTTATCACCGGCGCCTACGGTCTCGGCGAAAATGTAGTGCAAGGCGCGGTGGAGCCCGATGAATTTTATGTGCACAAGCCTACCTTTGAGGCGGGTCATCGCGCCGTGCTGCGTCGCCATCGCGGCAGCAAACAAATCAAGATGATCTACGCCACGGGTGATTCGCGAGCGATGACCCGCAACGTGCCAGTACCAGAGTTGGATCAGCAGCGTTACTGCCTCAGTGACGAGGATGTGCTGACCCTGGCCGACTATGCGATCAAGGTCGAAAAACACTACAGTGAAAAAGCCAGCGGATCTCACTACCACACCCGTCCCATGGATATGGAATGGGCCAAAGACGGTGTAGATGGTGAACTGTACATGGTGCAGGCACGCCCCGAGACCGTGGAGTCACAAAAGCAAGGCAACACTTTGCGTCAGTACCATCTCAAGCAGCAGGGTGAAATCCTCGTGCGCGGTTATGCCGTGGGTACCAAGATTGCCACAGGCCGCGCGCGCTACATCGGCGATGTCGCCCACCTTGATGAGTTTCAAGCCGGCGAGGTGCTGGTGGCAGACACGACCACGCCCGACTGGGAACCGGTGATGAAAATCGCTGGGGCTATCGTCACCAATCGTGGCGGACGCACCTGTCATGCCGCCATCATTGCCCGCGAGTTGGGTATCCCTGCGGTGGTCGGTTGCGACAATGCCACGCAAAGTATTGCAGATGGTGAGATGGTGACCGTCTCCTGTGCCGGTGGTGATGAAGGTCGCGTGTTTCTCGGCAAGCTTGATTACGAGGTTATCGAGACTGATCTCTCCAATCTGGCACGTCCCAAAACCAAAATCATGATTAACCTGGGCAATCCGGATCTCGCCTTCTCCACTTCCTTTCTACCCAACGATGGCGTAGGTCTGGCGCGACTGGAATTCATCATCAACGAATACATCACGGCTCATCCTATGGCCCTGCTGCATCCCGAGCGCGTCACCGAGCGCAGCACTCGCGAGGCGCTGGAAACGCTTATTCATGGTTATGCCGATGGTGCTGATTATTTCGTGCGCCGACTCTCTGAAGGCGTCGGTACTATCGCCGCGGCCTTCTGGCCCAAGCCGGTGGTGGTG
>CAZXZI010000063.1:0-15651 GCA_964645165.1 uncultured Ectothiorhodospiraceae bacterium | reverse complement strand
CTGGGCGGCTTGCTGACGCTTCCCGCCGTCTGGCTGCTGGCCGGGATGCTACTGGGCGGGGTTCAGGCCCAGGCAGTAGAAGCTGAAGGCACCGCGCCCATTAACGGTCCCGTCGGCGTGGCCAAGCGTCTCGCCCTGCAAGATGCCATCCGCCAGGCACTGTTGAAGGCCAATGCGCAGGTTTCCACCACCACCGTAGTCTCGTCGCGCGGCGTGGTGTCGGATAACGTGCGCTTCACCGCCCGCGGCAATGTTACCAACGTGGTGGTATTGGATGAATGGACGGATGAAACCAATTATTACGTACGTATTCGTGCACAGGTGCCGGGGGCAATCGCGGTCACCAATCGTGCTGCTGTAGCCGGTGCGGTGGGAACGCCTGCGGGTGTGAGCCACACCAGTCTGCAAGCCGCGCCAAGCACTGCTGGCATGAGTGGGCAGTATCGACGCAAGATGGCCATCACCCAATTTCATGTGCTGGATCGCACCCAGATCGCCGATCTGCCCAATATCGAAGTTGCCTTATCCCGTGAACTGAAGCGTCGCCTGGATATTGATGGCCGGGTGCGTACCACCGATGCCTCGCAATATTTACTGCCACTGGATGATGAGGGTGTGATGTCACAACGGCGCATTCTGGGTGCCCTGCCACCGGCGGAAGACGCAGGGCAACTGGCCACCGAATTTGCCGAATCGCTGGGCGTACAGTTTGTGGTCACCGGGGTGATTCGCGACATGGGTATCACCAAACACATGCTGGGCGCGCGAGTGCGGCACCTGGAATTGGACATCATTGTGCACGACGGTATTACCGGTGCCGAGGTGGCGCGTCATCGGCTCAATGAATCGGTAGTGGATGCCGGACCTTTTGATTTTCCCACCACGACACCGGTGCTCAATGACAAATTCTACGCTTCACCCTTTGGTCAGGGCGTCAATCGTGTGTTGGACAAGCTCGTCGGCATGTTGGTGAATGACCTCAATGCGCAACCGTTTACCGCACGAGTGATTCGTACCAAGGGCAAGCAAGTGTTTTTCGATGCCGGTGGCACAGCTAATGTGAAAGTGGGCGATGTACTCAATGCCTTCCAACTGAGTCAATCCACGGTGAATGACCTTCCCGGTCAGCGGGCATTGGGGTTCTCGGAAAGTCCCACCGCGATTCTGGTGGTGACTAAGGTGCAGCGACTTTTTTCAGTGGGAGAGCTGGACTCGGAGACTGCCAGATTGAGTCCCGGGGATGTGATTCGTTTCGAGCCCTAGCAGATGTTTTCAACGGCCTGCAAGCCGTTTTCTGCTAAGCGCGCGTTTCAGGCGACCTACTGAATCGAGGTAATCTTACCTGCCACCGTGTATTGCGAAGGCACCACGCCAGACTGCGAACGCACCACCTTCACCACCGCATCAAACGGTGATACCACGGAATACTGTGGTGTGATGTTCACTTCCAGTTCGGCTCCCTGCGGAATTTCCTGCTCGGTGGTAAACATAATGCCCGTGGCACTGAGATTGCAGCAGATACCCTGCTGAGTCTCATCCGAACCCACCCGTCGAAACTGCAAGGCATGTTCGGCGTTCATGCGAATAAAATCACGCTTTTCTTCGTAATTAATCGACATCGAAACCTCCTTTTTGTGTATCTATCGCCTTAGTTAACAGATGTGCAGGATGTGCGCAAGATTTAGACAATTGGCGATTGGATTTAAGGATGATGATATTGCCCATAGTCGCGGTAACCACAGGATGAAATGGTGCTCCCTAGGGGATTCGAACCCCTATTACCGACGTGAGAGGCCAGCGTCCTAACCATTAGACGAAGGGAGCATTTTAGGTAGATTCCCCGTCCGAGCTGCGGGAAAGGTGTTATTATACGCGGCCTTAGCTCAAGAAACATCAGCCAGCCTATAATTTTTATATGCAGCTATTTTTAAACCACAACCATTTTGAATCACAGCCTTTGACTATTGAATTAACAGACAAGCCAGGATCGCCCGAGGTTATTCCGCGACCTGAACACATCATCACGCGGACGAACATCAGTGAAGCCGCGCTGAAAGTGCTGTACCGCCTTAAGGCTGCCGGTTTTGAGGGGCACCTGGTGGGCGGCGGGGTGCGCGACTTGCTGCTGGGTCGCGAGCCGAAGGATTTCGATATCGCCACGGACGCCCATCCCGAAGCCGTGCATGAGCTGTTCCGTAACAGCCGGCTCATTGGTCGTCGTTTCAAACTGGTGCACGTGCGCTTTGGCCGCGAAATCATCGAAGTGGCCACCTTTCGCTGCGGCCACGATGCCGAGAACAGCGACGCCGGGCATGTGGAAGACGGCATGATCCTGCGCGACAACGTTTACGGCAATCTGGAAGACGACGCCTGGCGGCGCGATTTCACTATTAACTCCCTGTACTATGATATCAGTGATTTCTCCGTGGTGGATTACACCGGTGGGATGGCAGATTTGGAAGCGGGTGTGCTGCGCATCATCGGTGACCCTGAGCAACGCTATCTGGAAGATCCGGTACGCATGCTGCGCGCGGTGCGTTTTGCCGCCAAGCTGGGTTTTCGCATTCATGCCGAGAGCGATGCACCCATCGCCAAACTGGGTGATCGACTAGAAGCGGTGCCCGCTGCGCGCCTATTTGATGAAATGCTTAAACTGTTTCTTTCCGGCTACGCGGTGGAAACCTTCGAGTTGCTACGGCATTACGATTTATTCCGTTACCTGTTCCCTTCCACAGATGCCTGCCTGACAAAAGAAGAGCATGGTTTCCCGCACATGCTGGTGGCCAAGGGCTTGCTTAATACTGATGACCGAGTAGCGGTGGGTAAGCCGGTGACCCCGGCCTATCTTTTTGCCGTGCTGCTGTGGGAACCGGTGCGTGAGCGCGCCGAAGCTTTGCAGGCGGAAGGGATGAGTGAAATCCAGTCGCTGCAACGGGCGGGTGACGAGATTATTGCAGCACAGATTCAATGTGTTTCACTACCCAAGCGCTTTAGCCAGCAGACTCGTGAAATCTGGGTGATGCAGGCGCGACTCAAACGCCGCAACGGCAAGCGCGCCGAGCGCCTGTTTGAAAATACCCGTTTCCGTGCCGCTTACGATTTTCTGCTGCTGCGCTCGGAGACTGGCGAAGACGAACTGCAAGCGCTGGCCGAATGGTGGACGGAGTATCAAGAGGTCAATGCTGGCAACCGAACCACCATGGCAGACCAGGCACCCTCGGGTGGCGCCAAGAAAAAGCGCCGCCGTCGTCGCAGGAAACCCAAGTCGGAGAACAGCGAGTAGTGGTGAACGCTTACGTGGGCTTGGGTAGCAACCTGGCCGACCCGGAATCCCAATTGCGTAGGGCACTGGCCGAGCTTAACGAACTACCGCAGACTCGCTGTACGGCACATTCCTCCCTGTATCGCAGCCCGCCCCTGACCGGCCCCGATGTGCCCGCCGATCAGGCGGATTACCTCAATGCCGTAGCCGCTGTGGACACCGAACTGACTCCCGCCGACCTGCTGTCCGCCTTGCTGTCCCTGGAAAACCGGCACCACCGGCAACGTGCGGAACGCTGGGGCCCGCGTACTCTCGACCTCGACCTGCTGCTGTACGGCGACCGGCTTATCGATACCCCCGAACTCACCGTACCCCATCCGGGACTGTCTGAACGCAACTTCGTGCTGTATCCTTTGGCAGAGTTGCTGGCCGGGCATGCGGACGATTTGCAGATTCCCGGGCAGGGGAGTCTGACCAGCTTGCTGGCAGCCTGCCCGCGCGGTGAGCTGGTAATACGTGGAAAACACCCATAAATGTTTTTTCCGTCATTCCGGCGTTTATGCCCTTTGGGTACAAGGCCGGAATCCAGTAACATCAAACGGGTATATGGATTCCAGCTTTTATGCCCCCAGAGGGTATGCGCGGGAATGACGCGATCCTGTATTTTTTTCAAATTGCTACAATAGAGTCAGACGTACATGAGTGCTGCAGAAATCCCCCGTTACATTGTGATTGAAGGGCCCATCGGGGTAGGCAAAACCAGTCTTGCCAAACGGCTGGCGGAAGATTTCGGCGGTGAACTATTGCTGGAGGGTGCCGAAGAAAACCCGTTTCTGGAGCGCTTTTATCGCAACCCCCGGCACGCCGCGCTTCCCACGCAGTTGTTTTTTCTGTTTCAGCGCGCCCAGCAGATTCAGGAGCTGCGGCAGTCGGATATGTTTGCGCCAGTGCGGGTGGCGGACTTTATTCTGGAAAAAGATCGCCTGTTTGCCCAACTCACTCTGGACGACGACGAGCTGCAACTTTACGAACAGGTTTACGACAATATCACCGTGGATGCACCGCAGCCGGATCTGGTGATTTATCTGCAAGCGCCGGTGGACGTACTGCTGAACCGGGTGCAAAAGCGCGGCCGGGATTACGAACGTTTTATCGAAACCAATTATCTGGAACGGCTGGTGGAAGCTTACACGCGCTTCTTTTATCATTATTCTGCAACGCCGTTGCTCATCGTCAACGCGGCGGATATTGATCTGGTGAATAACGATCAGGATTACCAATTGCTGTTAGACCGGTTGGCGAAAACCACCAGCGGGCGACACTATTTTAATCCCGGTTCTTTCGATCTCTAGCCCGAGTTGACCCATTAACCACAGTTAGCCTGTGAGGAGTCCACAATGAGCCGCATCACTACATCCACTTTACGAAAAATGAAACAGGCCGGTGAAAAAATCGCGATCCTTACGGCCTACGATGCCAGTTTTGCGCAGATTCTTGCGGAAGAAGGTGTGGAGATTTTGTTGGTAGGTGATTCGCTGGGAATGGTTCTGCAAGGACATGACAGTACGTTGCCGGTGAAACTGGACGAGATGATTTATCATACCAAACTGGTGCGTGCGGCGAGTCAAAATACATTGGTGATGACCGACCTACCATTCATGACTTACGCGACGCCCATGCAGGCATTGGCCAGCTCCGGTCGTTTAATGAAAGAAGGCGGCGCGCACATGGTTAAGCTGGAAGGTGGCGCACCCATGGTGGAAACCGTAGCGCACTTGGCCAAACACGGCATTCCCGTGTGCGCCCATCTTGGCCTGTTACCACAATCGGTGAACAAGCTGGGGGGTTACAAAGTGCAGGGGCGTGATGAAAAACAGGCCGAAGCCATGTTGCTGGATGCACGTGCCATGGAAGATGCCGGGTCTGACATCTTATTGTTAGAGTGTGTGCCATCACTATTGGCTGCAGAAATTACCGCTGCGGTGGAAGTGCCTGTGATCGGCATTGGCGCTGGCCCACAGTGTGATGCGCAGGTGTTGGTGTTATACGACATGCTGGGTATTACTCCCGGCAAGCGCCCAAAATTCAGCAAGGATTTTTTGCAGGAGGCGGGAAATATTCGCGCCGCCGTGGGCGCGTATGTGCAGGCCGTCAAAGACGGCAGTTTTCCCGGCGATGAACATTCCTTTTAATTTCATGTCATGAAAATTATCAACACGGTTGCCGAATTGCGCGCCACCGTCGCCCAGTGGAAAGTAAATGATGAACGCGTGGCTCTGGTACCCACCATGGGTAATCTACACGCTGGACACTTGCAGTTAGTCGAGCAGGCACGACAGCAGGCTGAGCACGTGGTGGTGAGCATCTTTGTTAATCCAATGCAGTTCACAAACGTTGGTGGTGGCGGAAAAGATTTTGAACGTTACCCGCGCACCTTTGAGGCAGACTGCGAAAAACTCTCGGCCGTTGCTGATCGCTCCGATGTGGTGTTCGGACCCAGCGTCGAGGAAGTGTATCCCAGCGGTTTTGAAGCAGAGACCCGGGTCGAGGTGCCGGAAATTTCTGACATTCTTGAAGGGGAATTTCGTCCTGGACACTTTACCGGCGTGGCCACCGTGGTAGCTAAGCTGTTCAACATGGCGCAACCGGATGTGGCGCTGTTCGGTGAAAAAGATTTCCAGCAATTGTTGGTGATTCAGCGCTTTGTCGCCGATCTGTGTTTCCCGGTGGAGGTTATCGGCATACCCACGGTGCGTGAACAAAATGGTCTGGCCATGAGTTCGCGCAACCAGTATTTGTCGACGACGGAACGGGAACAAGCGGCACTTTTATATCAAGTGCTGGCACAGGCAAAACAACAAATTGCAACGGATGAAATAGACTTTCCGAGTATTCAACAACAGGCCGCCACGCAGTTGAATGAGGCAGGTTTCCGTCCCGAGTATTTTGAACTGCGTCGGGCGCAGGATCTGCAAATACCCACCGTGCAGGACGCGGAACTGGTGCTGCTGGTGGCCGCCTGGCTGGGTGAGGCGCGGCTCATCGATAACCTGTTGTTCCATCGTTCCACTCAGTAGCTTCTCAGTAGCCTCTTCCACCCCGTACTCCGCCGTTTTCTTTGATCCTGCCGTCTGTTGGTGGGTAGCGCTGTGCAATTTTGCACATACTCTTTCCAAATTTTGCGAATTGTCAGCAAAAACAAACGGACTAAACTCTCCCCAACACCAACAAGGAAGCCAACAAAGGAGAGAGACCATGACCAATAATCCACCGAAATTTGATGCCGAGAAATACAAAATCACCACCCGCCAGCAGTGGGATACTGCCGCGGAAGCCTGGCACCGCTGGGCGCCGCTGTTATCGCGTTGGTTGGGACCGGCCACGGAAACCATGCTGGATATGTGCGACGTTACCAATGGCAGTCGTGTTTTAGACGTGGCCGCCGGTGCCGGTGAGCAGACACTGACCGTGGCACGCCGCGTGGGTGATGCTGGCCATGTGCTGGCCACGGATATTTCACCTAATATTCTCGAATTTGCGGCTGAGTCCAGTCGCCTGGCGGGTCACAGTAACGTGTCCACGCAGGTGGTGGATGGCGAGAATCTACGCGTGCTGGATGCCGAGCCTTTCGACGCGGTGATCTCCCGGGTGGGCTTGATCTATTTTCCGGATCAACTCAAGGCGTTGAATGGAATGAAGCAACAACTGAAGCCTGGCGGCAAGGTGGCAGCCATGGTGTATTCCAGCGCGCAAACCAATCCCTTCTTTTCCATTCCTGTTGGCATTATTCGTCGTCGCGCCAACCTGCCGGCACCACTGTCGGGACAACCAGGGCCGTTTAGTTTGGGCGGTGAAGGTGCATTGGAAACCTTGTTTGCCGGAGCCGGCTTGCAAAATGTTGAGGTGGCGCGCATAGATGCTCCGGTGCGGGTTACTACGGCCGCAGAGTGTCTGCAGTTTGAACAGGAATCGTTTGGTGCGCTGCATCAATTGATGTCGGGTCTGTCGGATACGGAACAGGACGAGACCTGGGATGAGATCGAGCAGGCATTGGGAGAGTTTGAGAACGATGGCCAGTTTGTGGGCCCTTGTGAGATGCTGGTGGCGGTTGGTACGAAATAAAAGGGAGAAGGGCATGAGCAAGATCGCAGTGGTGCAAAAATCACCGGTGTTTCTGGACAAGCAAAAAACCATCACTCTGGCGGTGGCCACCGTCGAAGAAGCGGCGGCACAGGGTGCGGAGCTGGTGGTGTTCACCGAGGCCTTCATCCCTGGCTACCCCACCTGGATCTGGCGACTGCGACCGGGTGGAGACTGGACCGTGTCGGAGACCTTGCACCAACGTCTACTGGAAAACGCGGTGGATGTGGGTTCGGATGATTTGGCGCCACTGTACGCGGTGGCTAAAAAACATGCCGTGACTATCGTTTGTGGCATCGAAGAAAGAGATCATGCCTTCAGCCGTTCAACCCTGTACAACACCGTCATCACCATCGGAGCGGATGGTAAGTTGCACAACAAGCATCGTAAGTTAATGCCCACCAATCCGGAACGCATGGTGTGGGGTTTTGGCGATGCCACCGGTTTGAAAGTGGTGGACAGCCCCGTGGGACGCATCGGCAGCATGATGTGTTGGGAGAACTACATGCCGTTAGCCCGTTATGCGTTGTACTCCCAAGGCATCGAAATTTATATCGCCCCCACATACGACAGTGGCGATGGTTGGCTGGGCACTCTGCAACATATTGCCCGCGAAGGGTGTTGTTGGGTGGTGGGTTGCGGCAACCTGATGCGCGGCAGCGACATCCCCGATGATTTTCCCGAAAAGGAAAGCTTGTATCCCGATGCCGATGAGTGGGTGAACCCGGGAGATTCCGTGGTGATAGCACCGGGCGGTGAAGTCGTTGCTGGCCCCATGAATCAGCAAGTGGGTATTCTGTACCACGACATCGATCTCGAAAAAGTCAGCACCGCGCGTCGGGCGCTAGATGTCAGCGGGCATTATTCACGGCCGGATATTTTTCAACTGCATGTCAACAGTAAGCCGCAAGCACCGGTGGTGTTTGACGAATAAGTAGTTTTAGTTGATAGGTTCTACTTTCAAGGTCATGCCATCGGTGCTGGTGACTTTCACCTTCGTACCTTTTTCACAGTCCGTCCCACTGACCTGCCAAAACGAATCATCGACATGAATTTTCCCATAGCCATCGATGATGGGTTCGACTAGTGTGAACACGCGACCAACGTATTGTTGGCTTCTTTCATTGATGGTGCCATCTTCTGATTCGGTGGGGTGTTTGCGTAAACGGATCAGCCACAGGGCGATGCTCACCACAGAGATTACCGAAAACAATAACAGTTGTGATTCCCAACTTATCTCGGGCATGGTCCAAAGAATCAAGCCGACCACGCCGGCGGAAATACCTAACCATAAAAAGAAAGCGCCCGGCGCAAGTACTTCGAGGATGATGAGTAGCACGGCGAGGATCAGCCAGTGCCAGAAAGAGATGGACTCCATCATAACAACTACCCTTGCTTATTTTGCTTGAGTAGATCGGCCACACCACCGATGGCGCCGATCACTCCGCTGGCCTCTAACGGCATAAAGATCAATTTTGAATTTTCTGCGGTGCCTATTTTTTCCAGTGACTCAATGTAGCGTTGTGCCACAAAATAGTTGATGGCATTGATGTCACCTACGGCGATGGCTGCGGAGACCATCTTGGTTGCCGCCGCCTCGGCCTCGGCCAGGCGTTCACGGGCCTCGGCGTCGCGCTTGGCTGCTTCCAGTCGACCCTCTGCCTCGAGGATGGCCGACTGTTTCTCACCTATGGCCCGTTCGATAGCAGCCTGCTTGACGCCTTCAGCCTCCAGCACCACGGCGCGTTTCTCACTATTGTGGACATCATCTGTTGCGCCATGGCATGTTGTATGTCCGCAGGTGGCTTGATGTCTTTAATCTCCACACGGGTCACCTTGATGCCCCAGGGGTTGGTGGCCTCGTCGATGACGCGTAACAAGCGCGCGTTGATTTCATCCCGCTTGGAGAGCAGCTCATCCAGGTCCATGCTGCCCATTACCGTGCGCAGGTTAGTGGTGCCCAGATTGTGAATGGCGTAGGTGAGATTGTTTACCTCGTAGGCGGATTTGGCGGCATCGATAATCTGGTAGTAGAGCACGCCATCGACGGTGGCCGTGGCGTTGTCCTTGGTGATGATCTCCTGGCGTTTGATGTCCAGCACCTGCTCCATCACGTTCACCCGGCTGCCAATGCGATCCACAATGGGCACGATGATGTGCAGGCCAGGTTGTAGGGTACGGGTGTAACGGCCGAAGCGTTCCACGGTGAAACGATGTCCCTGGGGAACGATCTTCACCCCGGCAAAGATTATCACGAAGGCAAGGCCGACCAGTACCAGTGTAAAGGCGCCAAATCCAAATTCAATCGCGGGCATGTCCGTCTCCTCTCATAAAAGCGATGTGCTTGAGGCCAGTATACATGGCTTCAGGCAGGGTGGAACAAAGGGCGAGAGCGTAGAAATATGCCGTTTGTTGAGGCGTGGGCTGTCGGTTCCAGATCAGGGGCGGCCACTGGGCTAATCGGATATGCGGCCGCGCAGTTGCTTGTTTTTACCATGCCGCGTTTTGCTGTCCATGCGCCGTTTCTGAGAATTTTTTGTCGGCTTGGTGGGGCGTCGGGTTTTTGCGACGGCGGCCACACTTTTAATTAATGTCTGCAAACGTTCGAGAGCGGCGTCACGGTTCTTTTCCTGGGTGCGGTATTGCTGCGCCTTGATGACCACAATACCTTCTTTATTGATGCGCTGGTCTTTTTTGTTCAACAGGCGTTGTTTGTAAAAATCTGGCAGGGACGATGCGCGAATATTAAAACGCAAGTGAATAGCTGAAGAGACTTTGTTGACGTTTTGTCCACCGGCACCCTGTGCGCGAATTGCTGAAAGTTCAATTTCGTGATCGGGGATAGAGGTGTTTTGAGAAATTTTTAGCATGAGTCAGTTACTGTTGTCCCATTAACTTTTTATCCGTCATCCCCGCCTTTCGCCGGAATACCCAAAACGCTTCACGGGGCAGGCTCTGACGGAAAGAGGTTGCCAATGTTCATGTCACCAAAGCCACTGAACAGCCGATATCTCAAATACGTCGCCAGTTGTAGCAAGACTCGCTTTAAGTTAACGGGACATTAGCAGTGATGATCAGTATTTCTTGAGATTGACTATTTTACGCTGAGTCGGTAGCGGTGACCATCAATTGCTCATTGGGTAAACCTGCGGCTAATAATTTTTCGCTGGCTTGCTTGATCTGCTTCTCGGAGCCCGCAATGTACACGTCCACTTTTTCCAGTTTGGCTTGTTGACTGATTAGCTGTTCGACAGCATCACTGTTGACTACAGGATAGTAATCAAAATTTTCCAGTGCATCGTCCCACGAGCGGCACAGGTTGTTCATGTACAGGCCTGCTTTTTTATCCACGACCCAAAACAAGTCCATATTGGCGGGAATTTCCAGAGCCATGGCATGTTCAATAAGGCTTTTAATCGGTGCAAAACCCGTGGCATAGGCGAGATAAATCTGTGGCCGTTTGGATGCTTCGTTAAATAGGAAGTGGCCGTGGGGGCCGAGTAATTCGACTTCATCTCCTTTTTTGGTGTCGTCTATTAAAGCCTGACTGAAGGGGTTTTCACTGTCGCAGGGGATGTGAAATATCAGGTTGCGATCATCACAGGGGCAGCTGGCAATGGGGAAGTCGGCACTGAGGTTGTCGTTCAGCGAAAGGGTGACGGATTGCCCTGCGAGAAAGCGCAGCCGTTGAATACGCGGTGTCTGCACGTGCATGATCAGCATGCGGTCTGCGGATTGTTCGATGTTTTTTACTTTGGTGACGATGTTTTGGGTAGGGATATCGTTTTCGTTGGTGGCCTCCAGGGCTTCCAGCACCACGTCTGTTACTGCGGTGCAGGAGCACATCAGCGCATAGCCCATATTTTTTTCGGCCTCGCTCAGCACGTAATCATGGTGCTGGGTTTTTTTGATGCTGCCGCTGATCACGCGCGCCTTGCACAGGCCGCAGTTACCGCTGGTGCAGCCATAGTTCAGTGCCAGGCCGGAATGTACGCCGGCTTCTAAAATGGAATCATTACCCTCTAACCAGAATTCGTGGTTGCTGGGTTGTATTTTGATGTGTGCAGCCATAATGCGTAGTACCGTGTCGTTGGTGAATAAGTCTTTGCGTGGATCGTTGGGCATGGGGGGCTCAGCCAGAGTACCTTTGATCCAGTGCAGTATTCCGTGAACTTCTTTTTTACTCGGTGACTCGCCAGCCTCGCGCAGTCGGGTAGTAATTTGATCCAGGATAGTTTGATATTGCGCAAGGTGGGCGCGAGTGGCGGCCAGTTCATGACCCAATTCTGCAACCCGCTCGGTAAGTACGTCTGCGCTGGGTAGCAGATGTTCGCGCACCCGTTTGGCGAAGGCGTGTTTTTTGATGTTTTGTACGCGCTCAAATTCTGAATCATTGTCCAACGTGGTTTGTGGGAAAAGCGACAACAAATCATCGATCTGGATTTCTCCTTCAAAGGTGCTGATACCTTCGTCATGAATTCGTTGCTGAAGTGTGCGACGTGAAACGCCCACAAGACGCGCGGCACGGAAAAGGGGAAGACGTTGGAGCATGCCCGCAGAACCTCATTGGTGAGTGTGATTAAGTGCAGTTAAAAACTAAACGTCCGTGTAGAGAAAGGCAAGTTGAATCGTGAGTTTACAGATCTGAGATATGTGTCGTTTACGTGGGTGACGATTGATGGTTGTTGGTGGCACAGGCCAGGGTAAACAGGGAATAACACATGCGATTGTAGGATTTTAGTGTGAGCAGGGCGGAGATGGCGAAAAGCGTCCAGTGGATCACCAGTTCCGTTTGTTGTCCATTCGCATGTGGTGCCTCATCGGCGGTGTGGAAAATATGTTCGAAGGAAAGCACCTCGATAGCGACGATGAGGAGCACCATGGAAATAGCGCGTGCGGTACGCCATACATGCACATGATCCATCAGTTGCTGAGAAGTACCATTGGGAGAATACACGTGAATATAAGAAAGTAAGTAGGTTTGCAGGCGGCGAAAATGAAAACGTAAGGTGTAGCGGTGATAATGAAAACGGGGGTCGAACAGGCGGCTTATTTTCTTTTGTGTGGGTAGCTCACTATCATCAAATTCATTTTTAAAATCCTGATAGTCCGTCACAATTGCAGTTGGGCATTTGTTGGTCATGTTGTTCAGCCAGTCAAAGTTACGTGTAATGTGCTCACCAAAGATGCGCATCTCTTGCATAAAAAAGATGGAGCCGACCATGTCCAGCAGTAAGCCGGTGACAAAAATACCAATCAAGCCAAACACGGTGAGTAAAGAGCCAGCAGCATTTTGCAACACCGATGATTGGTTACTATTTGTGCCGATGAACTCGCCGAGCAGGGTGAGCAGTTTCTCGCCTTCTATTTCGCCGGTACCAACGGTGAATAATAAAATCTGACAAATCCAGAACACCGCACCGGTCATGCCGAATTCTGAAAATCGGGCACCGAAATTCATGGGTTAATAATGGTTGGGTAGTGCATGATTTTCCTGCTCACCAAAACCAGCCCCAAATACCCGCAACAATGCAGCCAGCCACAGTGCCAACGCCGGGCGCGAAGGCGGTGCCGATGGCGGCACCCGCAGCACACCCTTTGGCGGCACCGCTACCGTCGCTGCCAGGCTCGGGGTCATTGGTGGTGTTCATGTCTTCCATGGCATGTTCGGCCATGTTTTCTGTTGGGGCCTCAGCTGTGATTCCAGCGGGATGAGGGTGGTCAGCATAACTGGAAACAGGTGTTCCCAGCATGCCCAGCGATAGCAAGAGAATCAACATTGCCAGGTGAGATTTGTCCTTTTTCATGAGTCTCATCGTCATGCCCTCCGTGTGACTGTGACGAACATCGCATGCAGCTGTTTGTTAGTCTGATTATTTTGTAGCTGCATAATTAGTATGAATTTTTTTACCTTGCCGAGTCTATCAGGATTTTCGTAAGCAGCCTTATGATGCGGTGGGAATAATGCCATTTGTGCACTGGTTCGCAGCAATTTTCCAGTGGCTGGACGATAGTCTGTCAACGTTGTTTGGAAAATGATCAAGGTTGCTGTCATGGCTTTTACGCTCACTACAAAACGAAACCGTCGCAAACACGCACGTTATGGTGTGGGTAGTTTGCACGTCAGTTTGCATCGCATGGGATTGTTGGGTTTGTTTGCCGATCAGGTGGAGGTGCGGCCCATTGATTTTAATGCCACGGGTTTGGCCTTTCGGCATTCGCGCGTCCTCAGTCCGGGGCAGCCCGTGGTGATGGAATTAGCCACCGAGCAATATCAGTTGTCGCGAGTGGTGGGCGTGGTGCGTTACACCACACGGATGAAAAATCATTTTCGTTGCGGAGTTGAATTTGATTTTTCTGCCAATGAACACATGGGCTCAGTTACCGTTAAAGAGACACTTCTGCAGATTGAACAAACCCTCAACGCGGTGGTAATCCTCGCCGCCGAATAACGACCTTTATTCGGCTCGCAGGGCCTCCACCGGGTCGAGTTGTGCCGCGCGCCGGGCTGGCACCACACCGGCGATGAGGCCGATGAGGATTGCCAGCGCCTCGGCAATCACCACGTAGATCCACGGTGTGTGCACCGGCAGGGCGGGCAGGGCAAAGGTCAACAATTGCGCCCCACCGATGCCTAGCAGCAGACCTGCAATACCCCCGAGGCCGGCCAGTACCGCCGCCTCTCCTAAAAACAGTCCCATGATTTGGCCTTGCTCGGCACCCAATGCACGCAGCAGACCAATCTCGCCGGTGCGCTCAGAGATGGCGATGATCATGATGGTGAAAATGCCGATACCACCCACCACTAGCGAAATACTGCCCAGGGCACCGACGGCGAAGGTCAGCACATTAAGCACCTTGCCCAGCACGTCCATCATCTGTTGCTGGGTGGTGATGGTGAAATCCTCCCGCCCGTGGCGGTTAATGAGCACACGCTTGATACCCGCCACCACCTCGTCCACGTTGGCGCCTTCATCGTAAAGCAGGTCAACCTCCATCAGTCCGTCGCGGTTGAACAGATCCAGGGAACGCGCCGTGGGCACGTACACCGAATCGTCCAGGTCCATGCCCAACACCTGACCCTTGCTGGCCATGACGCCCACCACCCGGTAACGATCGCCGCCGATGCGTATGTAACGTCCCAGGGGGTTGTCGCTGCCGAACAGTTCATGGTGCAGTTTGGCGCCCAGCACGGCAAAGGCGCGTGGGCTGCGCGGGTTATCCTCGGGCAGAAACTGACCCAGGCGTATCTGCATGGAAAAGGCCTCGGGCATGGCCGGGCCGGTACCGACCACCATGGTGCGGCGATGGCGATTGCCGACCTTGACCTCGGCATTGCCCCAGACACCGGCGACCAGGGCATGGGTGCGCGGCACGCGCCGCAGAGCCTCGGCATCATCGATGCTTAGCGGACGCACCGTGCCCATGATACCGACGGGAGTACCCAGGGTCGTGGCCTTGCCGGGGTTGATGGCGATGAGGGTGGTGCCAAACTGGGTGAATTCGTCGAGCACAAACTTGTGGATGCCCTCGCCGATGGAGGTGAGCAGTACCACCGAGGCGATGCCCACGGCGATGCCCAACATGGTCAGACCGCTACGCAGACGGTTGGCGATGATGGATGACAGCGAGAGCTGGATGAAGTCTTTGCTGAGCATGGTTAATGTTGGGTTACGGCGTTTCGTTTCCATATTCCTTCTCCCCATACAGGGGAGAAGCTTAGGATGAGGGGCGCGTTGCGTAGCAACGTTTGTAAGTTGTTTCTCCCCCTCACCCTAGCCCTCTCCCCCGAGGGGAGAGGGGATAAACACAGTAGAGTGAATGAACGGTGAGTTTTATTGCGCATGTTTATTGCTCCTCAATGCCGTGCCAGCGCCTGCACCGGGTCCAGTCGTGCCGCGCGTCGGGCCGGTAACAGGGAAAACAGTAGCCCGGTGCCCAGAGCCACGGCCACCGCAGCGACAAATGCCCACCACGGCGCGCCCATGGGCATTTCCGGGTAGAGATAGCCGATCATCCAACTGCCTAGTTGGCCGACGATCAGGCCCAGCCCGGCACCGAGGGCGGAAAGCAAACCCGCCTCCGTGAGGAACAGCCCGATGATTTGTCGCGGCGGCACCCCCAGGGTTTTAAGCAGGCCGATCTCGGTGGTGCGTTGCGAGACCGCCACCAGCATCACGTTCATGATCAGAATGCCTGCCACCGCAAGACTGATGGCAGCGATGCCGGCCACGGTCAGGGTGAGCGCC
>CAZXZI010000062.1:0-17011 GCA_964645165.1 uncultured Ectothiorhodospiraceae bacterium | reverse complement strand
TGTGAACGTACCTGGAACATGCGATGCTGCCGGGGCCTTTACACTCAATGTCGTAACACCCTGGATGAGCCCTACCACCGGCGATGTCGATACCGACACTTTTACCATGTCAGGAACCGTCAGCAGCGCGACTGCCTGGACGGGCAATGTGACCATTACCAAGGCCCACCAGCCCTCGGGTGGCGTCAGCATCGATCAATGCCAAACAGCCGCCAGCCTGTCCAGCGCCTTTGTGTACAAGCACACGGGCACCGAGGACTACTCCGGCGTGTATGGCTTTGAACTGGGTGATGGAACAACGAACAGTGGCGTGATTTCGGCGGAGTTTGAAACATCGGGTACCAGTTTCAAGATGCACATGCTAAGCATTGGTAACGAGTCAGTGACCGGTACCACCTATGACCCTGCTACCGGTTTCTTCTCGCTGAGAACAGTGACTATTGAAAATTTCACGACTGGCTCGGGTTCCAAAAGCCAAACCAGGGACGTCAGCGGTATTTTTGTTCGAGCCCCGGGGGATGGCAACGGTGCCCAAGTGTCATTCGCGGTTATCAGTCAAGACGGATTCTTTGACGGCTCCAATGGCACAGGCTCACTGACAAACTCGTTTTACGATGATTTTGAAGGCTACGGCAAACGGGTCATTGGTCAGAGCTTTACCCGCAGCGTTCACTATCGACCCAATGGCGGCGGTGGTGATCTGGACGATGTCTTTATGGGGCTGACCCATCCACCGCTGAAGGGCAACAATGCCAACCAGTATGTGGAAGTACTGGATACCGATGGCATTACCCGATTGTGTGCGACGTCTTTTGTCCGACGCTACCGGTTGTTCCAGTACTTGCCCTCAGTGGACGCGAGTACCGAGCAGTTCCAGAGCAAGGCCTACAGCGCCATAACCTGCAATACCTTCGACACCGGTATCAGGGTTGTGGATGGCATGAGCTACGCCGTGCGTATTCGAGACATGGGTACCGATGGCGCGATAGATGCCGCAACCAGCGGCGGCGATGACACCACCCTGCTGAGCAAGAGTGTTACCGCTACCGTGCATCCGAGCTTCTTCACCGAGAAGCCCAGTGCCAATAAATTTGCGCTCAACGGCTCAGCCGCCCCCAGGACCATGAAGCGGGGTTTTGCAGATGGCGCCATTGATTTATTTGGTTTCTTTGATGTCAACAAAGCGATGGCCTTCGATTGGACGAACCTGGTCGGTGCCGATTCTCACCAGGTGCAAATCAGGAGTATCGATCAAAATGGACAGCAGCTACGGATTGATGCAACAGCACCGACGGCGGTGGCTACCATTCCAGCGGGTATCTTGAGCGAAAAGGAGACAAATCAGATTCGTTTGCGCGCCATCAAAACCAATGCTGGCAATGTTGCAGTGGCCTACTCCAACAGCAAGTGGTTGCTGGTGAGTCCGGGCATCAGGGGATTATTTAATGTCGAGTTGGGTGGTGCAGTACCGCCGACACATGACAGCTTCCAGCTATTTATAATGGCAGGCATGGGCGATGGCATCACGGCGACCATAACGGATTGCACGAATATCAGTGCGAACTGGACGTGTAATGGTGGCACCATTGATTACACCACCAACACCGTGAGTCTGAGCATGACCGATGATACGGGAAGCCTGGGTACTGTCACTCTGGATATGAAATTCACCGACAGCGCAAATGCCACGGTCAGCTCAACCTCTGCCGGTATCACCCTGGTGCCATCCAGGACGCATGTACGTGTGGCGAATCCAGAGCTGGTAGTGCGTTCCTTGCAGCCCTCGGGGGGTGTGCCGCAACAGACCCTGGTTGTTCTGCTGAATGAAATAGGCGGAGGCTCTTTGGGTACGGGTGCTCTATTCGATGCCGCGACGTTTAAACGCAACGATAATGCCAACTTCCTGATTAATGGTGGAACCGACACAGGTGTTAATTCCACGGTTTTCTGGTGTGAGACGACTGGGGGCTGCGGTACGACCAAGAGTGCCCAGAGTGTTGTGGGTCTCTTCCAGCAACGCCCAACCGATGATGGTGTGGCTCAGAAGGCGGGTAACTTCATGTCTGATCGGAGTAACACCGACTGGGGTCTGGGTGCGGGACTACTGGATGGCAGCGGTGGCGGTGTGACCTACAAATCGGCGTGGACAAATTCTACGATTCCAAGCCAGAAGTGGGTATTCAAGACGGATTACACCGCACCCGATGCCTCGGTGCTGGTAACGCCGGTGCACAACCAGGTGAGGGTTAAGCTGACCAGTGGCGATATTGCTGTGGCTACAGGGGTGGGTGAATCCGCAACGCCCATCGATGTTTCCAGCCAGCCCGCCTTTGGTCTTACCTGGACGGGTAGCGTACCCGCAGGTGGCGAGTGGCAGATTCGTGCTACCACGGTGGGGGGTGCCGGGCCCTATTATCCGGGTTTAGAGGTGCGCAGCGCCTGGATGACGGCGGCGCATCCCGATCTGACCGACAATGGGGATAGCACCTGGACATGGAGCAATGGTGAAGGTATTGCCCTGTCGGCAGGTGAAACCGTGGCCGTGCAGATTCGCGCGCGCGAAGGTTCAGCATTCACCATGCTGGGTGCGCAGCGCACCGGCACAACGGATGATCGGGTTTACCTGAGAATCCCGTAAACTGTGTTGAGCTAGTCAACCGGCAATCCCCGCTGCGGTTCCCTGGCGGTGGCAAAAAACGTGGTGGCCGGGTACATAAAAAGTCGGAGGATAAGGTCGAGAAAAGGATAGTCAAAAAGAAGGTTGGCAAGAAAATGACCGCCAAATGGCCTTGCCCTACACCGACGACTTTGAGAGCGGGCTTGGTGGTTGGGCACCGTGGGGGTCTTTAGCAACATTAGTCACCGCGCTAGGTTCGGTAGTTACATCAACCGATGTCCTGTATTTAACACGGTTTAATTAAACGATAACAATGGGGGTTAAAATGGATGCCCAAACAAAAACATATCACCATATTTTTCTTTTGCTGATTATTTTTGTAGCAACTGCGAGCGATTCTGCGTGGGGCTTTGCAGTATATTCAGATGAATCTACTTGGCAGTCGGCATCTGGTTCAACGGTTCTTGAAGATTTTCAGAGCTATTCTGTCGGCACACAGATTTCAAGCCTATCGACCCTGGGCGTTGGATTTGATGTTTTGGATGGTGGAGGTTATCCGGCCACATACTTACATCATGAAAATAATACGCCCTATGGCACCATGCACTTGGGGAATTTCCCCAACGGCATTGGCGGTTCGAATCAGTGGGATGATATTTCCTTGTATGTGCTTTCTGGCTATGAAATCACGGCCCTCGGTTATTGGAACGGAGATGGCCAAGCCGACACATTGCTTGCCAGGGTCTATGATGCTTCAAATATTCTGTTGGGCACCGTGGGAGCCTTCAAAGGGAATTTTGCAGGTTTTATTGCAGATGCGTCCATAGCGCGGGTCGTTTTTGACGGACGCACAGGTGATGGCTGGAATCATTTGGACGGTTTGCAAACCAATGCCACGACTATAGCCACTGTTCCGGAACCCGCAACATGGTTGCTTCTGGGGTCAGGTTTGTTGGGTTTTATCTACAAAAGAAAGCCCAAGCGGTCTTAGTCATTCTGTAGCTGTATTAGTCGTCTTTGAAAGGGTTATCGGTGTGGGTAGGGTATTCGGTGCTCTTGCTTGGGATTCCGAAGCACTTTTTTGTCTGTGATAATTGAGTTGATATTTTTAAAACCACGTTAACAAATCAAAAAAGATACGAAATTTGTCCCGCAACAACGTCCACCTGTGAATCGTTATATCGCCCAACTAATCTGTCAGATACCGCACCCGGCACCAACTCGATGGTTCTATCAATTTTTGTGTCATCGATACGGATGTGTGCATAGGCAATATCAAAACGCCATGGCGAAGAGGCTGGGATGTAACCCGCACCGATATGAATACCAAATCGGTTACTGTCTGGAATGTGCGGTAAGGCATTAGACTTGTTGGAGACAGGACTTTGATCCCATAAAAATCCGGCTCTGATTGTCCAGCGCGGATTTAACCTCAATTGTGAGCCTAGAGAAAAACGCCAGGTATCCTGCCAGTTCGCCGTAATCACTTTGTCCGGAAGGCTGCCATCCAGCGTGATTCGGATATTCTGAAAACGACTCCAGCGTGTCTGAGCAGCAGTTGCCAGTAGCGTCAGGTTAGGGGTGATAGGAATTGATGTATTGATTGAAATAGTTTCAGGGAGGTCGATGCCCGTTTTTGCACCGACAGTACCGTTGTTGGCTGATAGAGCACCGGTGAGTTCGGAGGTCTTCAGCGTTCCGTCAAGCTCATGTTGAATTGATGATCGATAGGAGAAACTTATTTTTGTCCCGCCATCAAATGCATACATAAGCCCTATGTTGTACCCATACCCCCAGTTATCGCCCTGAATTTCTGCCAGCCCGTCTGTCCCTCCTGTATAAATCGCTTCGCTTAGCTTTGTCTCGATATGTTGAGCGCTAAGCCCCGCGCCGAGGGATAAGTTGCCATTTATGGCATAAGCGATCGATGGGTTTATATCTATAACGGTTAGTCCTGCCTCGATCACCTGATAACGTCCGACCCAGGTTGGATCATATTCGGTACGTAAACCAAACGGGGCTGTTATTGCGAGACCATATTTCAGTGTCTTATCCTGGCCAAATACAAGAAAAATACTCGGAATATTCGCCGTAGTTCCCCCGTTGCTATCTCCTCCTGTTGACGGTACATCGGTACCTAACAGGTTTTGCGTGGAACCTTCATTGGTAAAGGGGAATGACACATGGCTTTGGTAAATGCCTAACTGAAAGCGGTTGTTCTCAAGGAGCACCATCTCTGCGGGATTATCAAAAGCCGCAGATAGATCATCTCCAGCCAGGCTGCCGCCAGCGTTTGCCCTCCCTACCTGCGTTACTGAATGTCCCGCTAGTTGGAATCCTGCTGCATTCGCAAAGGAACACCATGAAAAAATGACTAGAAACAGCACGACCAATCGATGAGTTCTCATTCTCTCTCCTTAAGGCAGAGTTTATCGGTTTGTTCTGGTGAATGAACAAGTATGGGAGTAGCAGCGAGACAATATACTATTTTTTGTTTGCAGTTAATGTTAGAAATTATAGGCGCCCATACTTTGTTATTTCATCACTTTTCTGATTCAGTGCGAATAACATTGATCGGGTTAAGATATTTGTTACGCCCCAGTTGGGAACTCTGGCTGGATTTCGGTGGGGATGACCGTTGAATAGAAATCGCGCTAGATTCCAATGGCATGATTGTTGTGGTCGGTAGATTGGATAAGGGGAGCGGTAACGGTTTCACGGAAATCAAAGTGGCCAGCTGTATGTGTTTGTTTAAGGCATTGCTGCAACGCAGTGACGAGGGGCGGGGGAAATCAAGAGAGTAGCCCGGATGGAACGCAGTGGAATCCGTGGTGAAGTGGTGTCACGTTCCCGGGTTTCGTCGCGGTTTTATTTCGCTACGGCGCGACTATTTTATACAAACGTCCAGTACCTCTGTTCAGCGCATAAACTTCATAGCGTTCGTCGTAACCAAAAGACGTCAGGTTGGCAACGGTGGGGGTGAATGTGCGCAGTGACGAATAACCACCGGTCTTAGCGTCGTAGCGAAGGCCACGCAGGTTGGGGGCGACATAATCCCCGTACAGATAAACGCCGCATAAATCGGGGATGTCTGCGCCGCGATACACCATGCCGCCGGTGATGGCGTACCAGCCTTCGGCTCGGGTCGGGGCGATAATAGGGGGTTCATAGGCATTGAGATTGCAGCCTGTGATGTGGCAGATGTTGCCTTCAACTTCGTTCCAGCCGTAATTCAATCCCTTTTTGATGATGTCCACTTCTTCGCGGGCACTTTGGCCCACGTCGGCAGCATAAAGATCACCCGTTATCGGGTCAAAGCTGAAGCGCCAGGGATTGCGCAGGCCGTAGGCCCAGGCTTCCCGACGTGCGCCGCTAATGCCAGTCCAGGTAGGATTGTCCGCTGGTATGGCGTATTGCAGGCCGCTATCCATATTGTTGATGTCAATGCGCAGCATGCTGCCCAGCAGGGTGGTGAGATTTTGCCCGTTGCCGTAGGTATCACCGCCCCCGCCGCCGTCGCCCATGCCAATGTAAAGGTAGGGACTGGTTTCGGGGCCGAAGGCAAGTTGTCCGCCGTTGTGATTGGTGGCGGGTTGGTCAATCTCAATGATGATGCGTTCGCTGTCTTCCAGGCGTGCGGCAGCATTGATCGTGAACTCTGAAACGATGGTGCATTGGTAGCTGTTTTGGCATTGCGGATTAGTGACGTTGGCGTCCGACACATAGTTGACGAAAAAGCGCCCGTTGCTGGCGAAGTTGGGGTGGAAAGCAATGCTCAGCAGTCCCATTTCACCGTTGAAAGAAACACGATCCTGTAAATCGAGAAAGTTTCCCGCTTGCAGCGTGCCGCTTTTCAAGACGCGCACTGTGCCGCGTTGTTCGACAACAAACAGCCGGTCACTGCCGTCGCCCGCATTGGTGACATGCACAGGGTTGCTAAACCCAGCGGCGATTTCTGTGATGGCAATATCCGGGATGGTGGGTGGTACGCCAATCACCGTGCAGGGCGCGGTGCTTGCCGAAATGAGCGAAAAGTTGACCATGACATTTTTGTCTGCCGTCATGTCCACACTGCAGCCTGCGGAACCCGTGCAATCACCACCCCAGGCACTAAGCCGATAACCGGCATCAAGTATGGCGGTGAGTGTGGCGGTTGTATTTTCACTGAATTGCAGCAAGCAAACGGAATCGGCAGGGCAAGCGGCATTGCCGGGTGAACTGGAAATGCTGCCATTGGAGCCAGTGCTGACGGTGAGTGTGTATCGGGTGGTGCCAGACCCTCCAGCGAGGTTTCCGCCGGGTCCTTCACCGGAATCTGCGCAGGAGGATAATAGCAGAATGCCTGCAGGTAACAAAAAATTTAACCAGTGGATTGTGATGTGCGTTTTCATGGCCGTTTACTTTGTGTGTTTCGCGGAAAAAATGTGTGTGTTGTGCGTCAGCCTGGGCGCAGAGCGGGCAAAAGGCGAGAGCCTTTGCAGGAAGTGTTACCCTGAACTGTGAATTTGGCGACAGCAATGCATCCGGGCTGCCAAAGCAACCCTCGTATTCTAACGTTTTGCATGGTCTTCGGTTCCATTGCTTCTGGAGCCCTGCTCCGGTAGAATACGCGGCTCAAAATTCGGGTTGCCCCCTGAAGTTACAAAGGGCAACAAACCTTGCTCCACCGGGACTCGACATGAGATCGCGGGGGGCGTTAACCATAAGGAAAGCGCGTGAGACACTACGAAATCGTGTTTCTGGTCCACCCTGACCAGAGTGATCAAGTCCCAACCATGATCGAAAAATACAAGGCTACAGTTGAAGGTGACGGCGGCAAAGTCCATCGTCAGGAAGACTGGGGTCGTCGCCAATTGGCTTATCCCATCAACAAAATCCACAAGGCTCACTATGTGCTCATGAATGTTGAGTGCACGGCGACGGCGTTGGAAGAGCTGGAAACCGCTTTCCGTTTTAACGACGCTGTGATCCGTAATATGGTGATGCGCACCAAGGCTGCGGTTACCGATGCTTCTCCGCTGGCACGTTCTAAAGAAGACGAGTCACGTGATCGTCGTCCGGCACCTGCGGCTGTCGAAGAGAAGACTGAAGCTCCGAAAGCAGAAGCGGCTACTGAGGAAGCACCGGCCGCCGAAGCGCCTGTGGCTGAAGCTGTTACGGAAGCACCCGCTGAAGAGAGCGCAAGCACCGAGACTTAAGTCTTTGTTGATTGATTGCTCGCGTCATGCGCCAGCAATCATCGTTAAGAAATTGTTGAGAGGACAAGTAAATGTCACGTTTTTATCGTCGTAGAAAATATTGCCGCTTCACCGCGGAAGGCGTCAAAGAGATCGATTACAAAGATCTGAACACACTGAAAGCCTATGTGTCGGAATCCGGTAAGATTGTGCCCAGCCGTATCACTGGTACGAAAGCCAAGTACCAGCGTCAGCTGACTACCGCCATTAAACGCGCCCGTGCCCTGGCGTTGTTACCGTACACAGACTCCCATTAGTAAGCCCTGTGCTAATGGGCTCATCGCCCATTTAAATGGGTGGTGAGTTGAGGTTGAGAGGCAGAATGCGATGAAGGCACTGGCGACATTCATTCTGCGGGGACCGAGCCAAGCTATGTTAGTGGCGGTGGGCACGGCGGTGCTGGCAATGATGCTGCCGCCACTGAGTGTGATCAGTGGTGCAGTGGTTGCCTTGGTGACCCTGCGCAACGGCCTACGTCCGGGCGCGATGGTGATGCTAGGTAGTACGGTCTTTGTGGCCTTGCTAGCCTACGTGTCCCTTGGCAATGTGTTGCCTGGTGTGGTGTTTCTGACCCTGCTGTGGCTACCGATGTGGATACTGGCCTGGGTGTTGCGCGAGACGCGTTCCCTGGCACTGGCAACCACCGCTGCGGGGATGTTGGGCATTGTGGGCGTGGTGGTAGTTTATGCCATTGTCGGCGATGTTAGCGCATGGTGGCAGCAAGTATTGATGACCATGTTTGAACCGGCCATGGAGGCCGGTGGCCCCTTGGCTGATCGTGCCACAGTGGAGACGATTCTGGCCGACCTGTCCAAGGTTATGACGGGTATCGCGGCTGCGGGAGCGAGTCTGAATGCGGTGATGTGTTTGTATCTGGCACGCGCCTGGCAGGCACAGTTGTACAACCCAGGTGGATTCCGCAAGGAGTTTCTTGGCCTGCGGTTGGGTCAAGGGCTGGCACTGGTATCGGTGGTGTTTGTTGCGTTGTCATTATTGCCCTTGGGTGTAGTGGCGCACATGGCGGGCGAGATCGTAATTGTGATCCTGAGTCTGTACCTGCTGCAGGGTTTGGCGCTGGTGCATGCCATTGTTGACCAGCGCAAGCTGCATAAAGCGTGGCTGGCAGTGCTGTATGTGGTCATGCTGTTTGTGATGCCGCAGTTGACGGTGCTGGTTGCGGTGATGGGACTGGTGGACACCTGGGCAGATTTTCGCCGACGGCTGGCAAAGAATTGATGGTTGTTTTTTTAAAATAGAATTTGAAATTGAAATTAAGATTGAACTGAGGAAGCTGCAATGAATGTCATTTTAATGGAACGTGTACAAAACCTGGGCGACCTGGGCGACCAAGTCAGTGTGAAGGCCGGTTATGGTCGTAACTTTTTGATCCCGCAGGGCAAAGCCGTGTCGGCCAACAAAGAAAATGTGGCCAAGTTTGAAGAGCGTCGTGCCGAGCTGGAAAAGGCCGCTGCTGAAAAGTTGGCCGCTGCCGAAGTGCGCAAGACTGCGCTGGAAGCATTGGCAATCACCATCACTCATCAGGCAGGTGAAGAAGGCAAGCTGTTCGGTTCCGTGGGTACCCACGACATCGCAGATGCCATCGCCACAGCCGGAGCTGAAGTCAGCCGTGCCGAAATACGTTTGTCAGAGGGTTCATTGCGCCAAGTTGGCGATTACGACGTCAGCGTTGAGCTGCATAGCGACGTGGTTGCGACGGTTAAATTGAGCGTAGTAGCCGAAGCCTAGTTATTGCTTGGGTTGCATTAGCAGCCCAGCGGTTGGTCAGCATTAAGGTGGCGTCCCGAAGCAGCTTCGGGGCGCCGTTTTTGTCTGGAGGTTTTGACAGCGAGTAGGTTGTACCCTCTGGGGCATAAAGGCACTGCCCACTGGGAATGGGTAACTTTTGTCATGGTGGGCAATGCCCACCCTACGTTTCTCGTGCAAAAATAATTTTCATTTTCTGCGGTTTCTGCGTCCTTGCCTCTCGGTCTTTTCTCGCACTTCGGGTAAGATGATTTGACCATGAACGAGTTAGAGTACCCACCCCAAATAGTCGATATTGCCACCGAGTCGTTGCGCATGGCGCCGCAGTCCGTTGAGGCCGAGCAGTCCGTATTGGGCGGTTTGATGCTGGACAATGAAGCCTGGGATAAGGTTGCTGACCTGGTGGTGGAAGAGGATTTTTATCGCCGCGACCACCGGCTGATTTTCCGCGCGATTAAAGACCTGTATGCGCACAGCAAACCCTGCGATGTCGTCACACTCTCTGAATGGTTGGATCAATCCGCTTTGCTGGAAGAGGCGGGCGGTCTGGCCTATCTAGGCGCGCTGGCTAAAAATACCCCCAGTGCCGCCAACATCAAGGCCTACGCCGAGATCGTGCGTGACCGTTCCGTGCTGCGCCAGCTCATCACCGTGGGCAACGACATCTCCGGTAGCGCTTACCAAACCGAAGGCCGCAGCACCGAAGAATTACTGGATACCGCCGAAAGCTCGGTATTTAAGATCGCCGAGCAGGGCGCGCGTGGCAAAAAGGGTTTTACCGCGATCAAGGATTTGCTGGTTAAGGCAGTGGATCGCATCGATGAACTGTTTCAGCAAGACAGCCCCATCACGGGTGTGCCGACGGGCTGGGACAGTTTTGATGAAATGACCTCCGGTCTGCAAAAGGGTGACATGGTTATCGTCGCCGGTCGTCCCTCCATGGGTAAAACCTCATTCGCGATGAATATCGCCGAGCATGCAGCCATTAAAGGCAATGTGCCTACCGCCGTGTTCAGCATGGAAATGCCCGGCGAGCAGCTGGCGATGCGCATGTTGTCATCGCTGGGTCGTATCGATCAACACAAAATTCGTACCGGTAAACTGGAAGACGAAGATTGGCCGCGACTGACTTCCGCAGTGGGTATCCTTGCCGAAGCGCCGTTGTTTATCGATGATACGCCCGCCTTATCACCGAATGATTTGCGCGCTCGAGCGCGTCGTTTGAGCCGTGAACATGGTCTGGGGCTGATCGTGATCGACTATTTGCAGTTAATGCAAGTGCATGGCACCAGCGAAAACCGCACTAATGAAATCTCGGAAATTTCGCGCTCATTAAAAGCCTTGGCCAAAGAATTGGAAGTGCCCGTGGTTGCTTTGTCGCAGCTCAATCGTAGTTTGGAGCAGCGCCCCAACAAACGCCCGGTGATGTCTGACCTGCGTGAGTCCGGTGCCATCGAGCAGGACGCCGACGTCATCGCTTTTATCTATCGTGATGAAGTTTACAATGAAGACAGTCCCGACAAAGGCACCGCAGAAATCATTATCGGCAAGCAGCGTAACGGCCCTATCGGCACCACGCGGCTGACCTTTCTCGGCCAGTACACGCGTTTTGAGAATTTCATCCACGACATCTATTCCGATGATGGGGGTTACTCTCAATCGGGCCCTGGGGCATGAGCCGGGCGGCACGCGCCGTCATTGACCTCAATGCCCTGCGACACAATTTGCAACGGGCCCGCGCAGTAAACCCCGAAGCCAAACAATTCCCCGTCATCAAAGCTGATGCTTATGGCCACGGTTTGCTACCGCTAGCGCAAGCATTATCAGAACATGCTGATGGTTTTGCCGTAGCCAGTATTGAAGAAGCTTTGCTGTTGCGCGAGGCAGGCATTAATAACCCCATCTTATTGCTCGAAGGTTTTTTTCATGCCGATGAGCTGACAAGCATCCAACAATACCAGTTAGATATCGTGGTGCATCACGGGGCTCAAGTCGCTGCCCTGGAAAGTTTGTCCAGGCAACAGGATATTTCCAAACCGATTAATGTCTGGTTGAAAGTCGATACCGGCATGCATCGCCTGGGTTTTTCCATCGATGATGCGTCGATCACATGGGAACGATTGTGCGCGTGCAGTGCTGTGGACCAGCCACCTCATTTGATGACTCACCTGGCTTGCGCCGATGACTTTCACACTGCGGCCACCCAACAGCAGATTGAATTATTCAACAGCGTATTGCCGAACGTACAGGCCGAGCGCAGCATCGCTAATTCGGCAGGTATTCTCGGTTGGATGGCTAGCCATGCGGATATTGATCGCCCCGGCATCATGCTTTACGGTGTCTCTCCTTTTTTGAATGAAACCGGTGCGGATCGCCGCCTGCAACCGGTGATGACCCTGCGCAGTGAATTGATTGCCATTAAGCAATGCGCGGCAGGAGATACAGTGGGTTACGGCGGAACCTGGTTGTGCCCCGAGGACATGCTCGTGGGCGTGGTTGCCATGGGCTACGGAGACGGTTATCCGCGCCACGCACCAGCGGGTACGCCGGTGTTGATTAACGGTGTTGAGGTGCCACTCATCGGCCGCGTGTCGATGGACATGATTTGCGTGGATTTGCGTGAGCAAGCTGATGCAAAGGTCGGCGACGCGGTAGTGTTGTGGGGTGAGGGGTTGCCTGCGGAAACCGTGGCACGTGCAGCGGGCACCATCGCCTACGAATTGTTTTGCAATGTCGCCGCACGGGTGCCGCGTGAATATGTGAAAAACAGTGTCGAGTAACGAGGGATGAGTGACGAGGATGTAGTTTTTCCTCGCTCCTAGAAACACGATACTCGTTATTCACTAACGAGAAATAGATAACATGGCTAAAATGAAAATCGCCTACGTGTGCAGTGACTGCGGCTCTGATTTTCCCAAGTGGCAGGGACGTTGCGATGATTGCGGTGCGTGGAATACCTTGTCGGAATTTCGCACCGGCAGTCCTGCAAGCGGTACTGCCAGTAAACCCAAAGCCGGTCAGTTTGCCGGTTATGCGGGTAGCCTGTCCGATGTAAAAACCCTGGCTGAAATTGACCTCACCGATGTACCGCGCTTGAGCACCGGTGTGGAAGAGCTGGATCGGGTACTGGGCGGTGGTCTGGTGCCGGGTTCAGCAATTCTCATCGGCGGCCATCCGGGTGCGGGTAAAAGCACGTTGCTATTGCAAGTGTTGTGCAGGCTGGCGCAGACGCACAGTGCCATGTACGTCACCGGTGAAGAATCGCTGCAACAGGTGGCACTGCGCGCACAACGATTATCATTACCGACGGACAGTCTGAAAATGCTCAGCGAAACCAGTGTGGAAACCATCTGCGCGGTAGCTGAAAAACATAACCCCAAGTTGCTGGTAGTAGATTCCATTCAGGTAATGGGTCACGAAAATGTGCCATCAGCTCCCGGCGGTGTGGCACAGGTGCGTGAATGTGCGGCTTATTTAATTCGTTACGCAAAGCTTACCAACACCGTTTTGATTCTCGTCGGTCATGTCACCAAAGAAGGTTCGTTAGCTGGCCCTAAAGTGCTGGAACACATGATCGACTGCTCGGTGATGCTGGAGAGTTCCACCGATAATCGTTTTCGTACCCTGCGCGGCGTGAAAAACCGCTTCGGTGCGGTAAACGAGTTGGGTGTGTTTGCAATGACCGAAAAAGGCCTTCGTGAAGTGAAAAATCCTTCGGCGATTTTTCTGTCACGTGCCGATGAACCCGCGGCAGGTAGCGTGGTAATGGTGGTGTGGGAAGGCACGCGGCCGATTCTGGTAGAACTACAGGCGCTGGTGGACGACAGCAATTTTGGTAACCCGCGACGCCTGGCCGTGGGCGTGGACCAGAATCGCCTGTCGATGTTGATAGCCGTGCTGCATCGCCACGGTGGCATACAAGTGGGTGATCAGGATGTCTTCATTAATGTGGTGGGTGGCCTGAAGGTAGTGGAGACCAGCGCGGATTTGGCCTTGCTGCTGGCGCTGATTTCCAGCCTGCGCGACCGTGCATTGCCCACTGATCTGGTGGTGTTTGGTGAAGTGGGTTTGTCCGGTGAGATTCGCCCGGTGCCCAGCGGTCAGGAACGACTGAATGCAGCGGCCAAGCATGGTTTCAAACAGGCCATCGTGCCAGAGGCCAATGTGCCCAAGGGCGGAGTCAAAGGCATGAAGGTAGTGGGGGTGAAAACGCTCGCAGCAGCTTTAGAGGCGTTGTAGATTTTAAGGGGCTGAGGATCGAGCGTGTAGGTTGGGGTGAATGGAATGAACCCCAACAGCACCGACGAGTAGTACGCTACGCGTCTATCAACTCCGCCAGTTCACGGTTCAATATATCGCTATCGCCCAGATTCAATTCCACCAATCGGCGCAGGTGAGAAACGCTGTCCAGATCGATATGTTCACAGCGGAAGCCGGCATGCTGCTCTTCTACATGTGCAACAGACACTTCCATTCGAATACCGGCTTCGGGAATTTCCGTCAACATCTCCACCAAATACCGGTCACCGATCTTGGAGTGCCAACCGCCTGGTCGCGTGGCGAGAATGCCTTTCAGAGATACATCAATGAGCTGGGCATTCCAGCTACCCTCAGCATTCACCAGGTGAATACCTGTCACAAACGGAATGCGTGAAAAATGCCGTTTGTCATTGGATTGTTCAGTTTCCATGTGCGACCTTCAATTGGATAACGCCCGGATATACGATAATAATAGCTGTGCTTATGGCTAAGGCCAAGTGTTTCTTTTGCGCTTAGGCCGTGTTTTCCAGGGTTCGGTTCAACCAGCCCAGCAGGTACTTTTTCTGGCTGCTGTCAGCGCTAACAATTTCGGTGTAATGCTGAATCTTTGCCAGAGCAAACTTGGCCAAAAACAATTCCTCATTAGCAGCATTAATCACACGCAAAGATTGACTGCCGATAATGCCATCGGCAGGTTCAATACCCAATGATGATTGCGCCAGTTTGCTCCCGCCATGCACACCCATGTTGACACAGGCGTCAAAGATATTTTCAGCCACCGCCTGAGAATCTATTTCATCACCGCGAATACGATCCCAGTAGTCCCGCCGGTAGATGTCTTTGGCCTGGGTCTCAGTGAGGCTTTGGATGTCCACATCAGGATAGGCATTTTTTGAGATACCAAACTTGGTAGTACCGCCGTGATCGGTAGCATCATTAGTGAGCGTGTCACCACCTTCATGCACCAAGGTTTTGGAAATTGCCTGGGTAAAGTCTGCCATCCGTTCGCTCCTTCAACAGCTTGCACTGTGTGTCAATTTTGAGTCCGACCTCTGTTTTACGCTGGATTTCCGATGGGGACAATAGGGCAAATTACCCCGAAGCCTGTGCATGGTTGTGATTTAAGGTGTAAAGCATTGCAGGTCATCGGCGAAGGCAATCTGACCGCGATAGTGCTTCTGAATGTTGTCGAGGGTTTGTTTCTCTTTACCCAGGGTGCGTTTCATTCGATGTGAGAGTACCAGTTGTTTGACCTTGGCCTGTGCAGCGATTTCCCCAATCACCGAGGGCGGCATGTGCAGCTTGCGCTCCACGCCGCGCGCATCTTCCGGTACAGCATTATGAGCGAGCAGGATGTCAGCATCTTTGGCGAGCAGGGGCAGGGTGTGATAGTCACCGTTCATATCGCCACTGAAAACGATATTTTTTCCACCGAGCTCAACACGCCAGGCAAGCGCAGGCAGGGGGCCGTGATGTACCGAGATAGCAGAGACAGAAACCCGTTTATTCGAAAAGGCTTGTTGAATTTTTCGGTTTTCCACATCCAGTACATGCGCATTCAAACGGTAGCCATTACGGCGGCCATCATCCAAAAAGGCAGATAAATAGCGAAAGGCGCCCTCGATGCCAAGCAAGGATTCGAGAAAATCTTTAGTGTCAGGCATCCAGTAACTGGCAGAGGGTCCAAACACCGGCAGGTCTCGGCGGCGTTCATCAAAAAATGAGGATTTAATCAACGCAGGTAAATCGGCGCTGTGGTCCACATGAAAATGGGAAAACAGAATGGCATCGAGGTCCTCCATTCGCGCACCGCTACGGCCAAAGTTGAGACTACTGCCGCCACCCACATCCACCAGGATGCGCGCCTTACCATCCAACCACACGAGATAACTGCTGGAAGCGCGTTGGTCGCCCACTTCTGGGCCGCCAGAACCTAACACTTGTAGTTGTACGCCTTGGTCAGTGCAGTGATTTTTAGTTGCAAAAGCGGTGTTTGAATTCGACAGATACAGGAAGAATGCGAATATTATCAGCAATTTTTTGTGTCGGTATTGGGGGAGCATTTTAGGTGTCTACTTTATCGGGGAATGTTCAGCATCCCTTTTGATATTCTTGATATTTGCTTTATTTATGCGCCTAACAGTGGAAGATTTTTAACGCTATGGTAAGTGAGAGACAGTAAAATACAATGTTTTAATTCATTAATTTTGATGGTGTCCATTTTATGAAACACAATTGCTCTATTACCTTCGTATTTAAATTCGTATTTATATCGTTCTTTAAACGTATCAACTAGTTTCGTTTTACAATTAAAGTACAAAACATATTGATCCGGTTTTGATTCCTTCCAGCCTATTCTTACTGTACTACCACCTTTTGTTAGATAGCTTGGCTCACCCCATTTAAGAGTTTCTTCGATTGATTTTACATTGTCTGCTTCATTAGCGGTTTCTATAATTAAATTTCTGAGCAGCATTAATTTTTCTCGCATTTCTTCTGGGTAGCTATCAAATACCTTTTCAACTTCTTTGTTATTAATTTTACTCATGGTTTATTTATATATAGCATCACACTGCTGTCCTGTTAACTTTTTTCCGTCATTCCGGCGAAGGCCGGAATCTAGAATATCGTTGAGCTAAAAGTAGGCGCTCTTAGGCGACCACTGGATTCCGGCCTCGATTTTGGTTGCCTGCGTCACTCTACCTCCTCCATCCATGGAGTCGTTCGCCGGAATGCCCAAAGTGCTACGCGGGGCAGGCTCTACCCAAAACACTACGCGGAGCAGGCTCTGGCGAAGAGGTATTATTGATTTTCATGTCTCTAAAACCTCCAAACGATCTAAACGTTAGGTGTTTTTCTGGTTTAGCCGCAATGCATATCAAGTTAACGGGACAGCACTGATTGCATCACTAGTGTCCCATTAAGAACTTACAAAAAAGGCCTGAAAACCCACTTGTTTTGATACAATGAGATTGTGAAAAGACATTGAAAAACAAGAAGGAGTGCAGGCCTTGAGTCATTATAATACCGTGTTTTCCCAGTTACTCAAAATGATCCCGAGACAGAGCCTGCCCCGCGAAGCAGCATCACGAAGGCAGAAGGCTGCGTAAAATGACGCGATGGTCACAATTCA
>CAZXZI010000061.1:0-17176 GCA_964645165.1 uncultured Ectothiorhodospiraceae bacterium | reverse complement strand
TGAAACCACCGGCTCTGCCGGTGTGAATAACCAGGGCATTGCCGAGTAAGCGTTATATTGTATAAATAGGTCTGCGAAGGATTGTTTGTGGCAGTTGCTTTAAGTAAGAAGCAAGATATAAAAAAGCCGTCATCCCGGCGCAGGCCGGAGTTCAGGCAGGGTGCTACGTCACTGGATTCTGGCCTGCGCCAGAATGACGAAAAAGGGATATTTCAAACGGGTTGTATTTTTATACCAAGGATTATAATCAAGGATTCAACAAAAGGTTCAACAAAACTTTCGACAAAAGAATATGCGTAAACAACTCTTTATTCAATTACCTGAACACGTCGTCACCGGCGGTAACGCCGCCGCGCTGCATGCGTCTTGGGTGTTGCGTGATGACGAGCGACCGGCCGGTGCATTGTTTCACGGTAATCTACAGGAAGCCGCAGCACAGGCCGCCGGTGCACGCGTCAGTGTGCTGGTGCCGGGTGTTGATGTATTGCTAGCACAAGTGGAGTTGCCGGCGATGAAAACGCAACGCATGGCCAAGGCCGTGCCTTTTGCGCTGGAAGAACAATTGATCGAGGACGTTGACGATTTACACGTGGCGGTGGGTCAGCGCGATAAACAGGGGCGGGTGGCCAATGCCGTGGTGTCACGCACGCAGTTGGATGCGTGGTTGGCACAACTCAAAGCGGCCGGTTTGCACGCCGATGTGATGACACCGGAAATGTTTGGCCTGCAGTGGGATGTCAGCGATGCACCTGAAGCCAATGTTTGGTCCATGCTTATCGACGGGCAGGCCGGCTTACTGCGCACCGGTGCGCAAACCGGACTGGCCTTTGATGTCGATAACCTGTTACCGGTGCTTCAGGCCTGCGTGGACGATGCCGGTGATGTACCGCCAAGCAGCGTGCGCATATCCATTTGCGGCGATACTGCTTTTGCAAACTCTGACGGGTATCACGCATTGTCTGCCTTGTGTGCCGAGCAGGGTATCGATTTATCGTTAGACGAACAGAAGGAAGCGCGCAGCGTGAGGCTGGCGCAGGGTTTTGATGAACAACAGGCTATTAACTTATTGCAGGGGGACTACAGTCGCAAGCAGCAATTGGAAAAACTGTTGCGTCCTTGGAAGCCGGCGCTGATTCTCGCCGCAGTGTGGTTAGTGTTTCAGGTGGGTATGTTTGTTGTGGAATACAGTCGGTTGTCGTCACAAGGCAGTGAACTTAAAGAACAAATTGAAACTGTGTATCACGAGGCCTTCCCGCAGTCGCACAACATTGTGAATCCCAAGGTGCAGATGCAACGCGGTCTGGAAAAATTGCGCGGTGGCGGTGGTCAGAACGGCGGACTGTTACCCTTGTTGGCGAAGACCGGCGCAGTACTCAAAGAGACTCCCGGCGCCTCGTTGCGTACGCTGCGCTTCTCTAATAAAGGGAAAGGCAATAAGCTGGATGTGGATGTCAACATGCCGGACCTGCAAAGCCTGGACAAACTCAAGCAGCGTTTGACCGATGAGGCCAAATTAAAAGTAGAGATTGTTTCCGCCTCCTCGCGTGACGGAAAAGTGGAAAGTCGCTTGTCGTTACTGGCGGTCGGAGGTGAAAAATGAAGGCCTGGTTTATGGGGTTTGAAGCCAATGAACGCCGCATGATGATTGGCGGTGGCGGACTACTGCTGGTTATGTTGTTGTACGTTGGCATCTGGGAACCCATAACAAACAAAATGGATACCCTGCGCGTGAGTACAGCCGAGCAGCAATCCTTGCTGACGTGGATGCGGGGTGCGGCGCAGCAAGTGAAACAGCTGCGTGGTCACGCCGGCCAATCGACCAAGCTGACCAGCAGCGATTCACTGTTGAGTCTGGTGGATAGCACCGCCAAGTCCGGTCGCCTGGGTGCGGCGCTCAAACGGGTACAACCCGACGGTGATGCAAAGGTGCGCGTGTGGCTGGAAGCCGCCAACTTTGATGACCTGGTGCGCTGGCTCACCACGCTGGAAACCCGTCACGGTATCCATGTGGAAAGCAGCGTGTTTCAAGCGTTAGACAACCCCGGGCGTGTGGACGGGCGGTTGGTGTTTACAAGCGGTGCGTGAGGCATCTTATTTCAGCGCCGGACAATAATGTAGGGTGTAGCCACAGGACATAAAAGCACTGCCACCATTTGCATGATAACGCGCACAAAAAAGTTGTTACAAGGCATAACATGAAGTTTATCCCCCGAATCTCGTATCTACCGCTGTTGGTGTTTGGCCTGCTGGTCTACCTCGTGGCGCTGGTGGTCACCTTTCCCGCCGAGCGCGCCTACGCACACTGGCAGGCCAGCGAAAACGCGAATAAAGCGTTCACGCTGTCCGGCATCAGTGGCAGTGTTTGGTCCGGCAAAGCCGCCATGGCGCTGATTCAGGGACAGCCGCTGGAAAAAGTGGAATGGGCGTTACGGCCGTGGTCGTTGTTGTTCGGCCAGGTGGGGCTGAGCTGGCGTTTTCAGTTGCCGGGTGCGCAAGGTAAAGGCAGTTTTGGACAAGGCATCATGGCGCTGGGATTGGACGGCAGCGTGGCCTTCGACACGCTAGAGGCGCGCCTGCCCGCCAGCATGCTTGCCAAAATCGCTAAGGCCGGCGCACTGCGTCCCACCGGCTCTGTAAACCTGAATTTGCACGACGTGCTGTGGGACGGAAAGAGTCTGCATTCTGCCGAAGGCAGGGTTGTCTGGAGCGGTGCGGGCATCAGCCTACTCAAGCCTGTTGCACTGGGCGATCAGGCTATGACCTTGGAGACCGTCGATAATGCAGTGAAGGGCGTGCTCAGCGACGGTGGTGGACCACTGTCGCTAGACGGCTTGCTGACGGTGAGCCCCGACGGCAAATATGAATTCAGCGGCAGCCTCGCCGCGCGTAACGCCCCGGATCTTGAGCGTGCCTTGCGTTCCATGGGGCGAGCTGGAGCCGATGGCAGGATCAAACTCAAGCGCTCTGGGACGTTGGCCAATCTGGGATTGGGAACACGTTAATTCTGGCGCACTTTTGTAATGTTTTCCTTCTGGCTTAGTCTTTTTGCCGTCTAGTTACGAGGAGATGTCTTTGCGTAATCCGGCCCTGGTTTTATTAAGTTCTTTATTTCTGCTGAGTTGCGGAGGCGGCGGTGGTAGTGATGGTGGCCCGACGCAGCCCGTCGCGCTGTGTAATTCCTCCACCGGTCTGCGCGCCCCTTTGCCGGCCTGTTCTGTCAGTGCTCCGTGCACGCGTTTAGCGGCTGAGCTGGGCACCAACCCGCTGCCGATTACCACTGCCACGATTACCCCGACCTGTGCAGCGCCGCAGTGGGATCCGCGCTACACGCAAATGGTGCTTGGTTTTAGCCGAGACGCCTGCATTCATCGTCCGCCGGGTGCATCGCCTTCGTCAACTCGTCCCTTGGTGGTCTGGTTTCACCCCGGTGGTAATAGCGCCGCGGATTTATTGATCGAAAACGAAACCGACCTGCTGGCCAAAGCCGATAGCTTTGATTTAGTCGGTGGTGGGACGCGCCCCGGTTTTATCCTGGCCACGGTGCAGGGGCGCAATCTGCATTTCCCCACGGCTGAACCGCGTGATGGCCAGCAGCACGATTTTTATTACCGTGATCTGGCCTCACCTTCCACCAATCCCGACATTGCCAATGTGGACGCGTTGATCGACAAGATTGTCGATCAACGTATTGTGGACACCAAGCGGATTTATGTCATGGGCTGGTCGAACGGTGTCTTTTTCAGTCAGTTGTACGCCATCGCGCGCAACAGTACGGCCACTGCGGGCGGCAACTATGTCGCAGCGGCCTCGGTGTTTAGCTCTGCCAGTCCGTTTGATGATGTGAGCTACAACCCGTTTGACGACATGCTCCACAATGACGGTTCATTCTGTGCGATTACACCGCCTGCCTTCACGGTGCCTATCAATATTGTCTACCGCACCTCCGATGCCGCGGTGGCCTGTGACTCCGTGCAGCAGCCTGTTTTGGCACCGAGCCGGGTTACACCACTCAAGACTGGCTCGCCCAGGCGGGTTCGTCTGTGAGTGGGTTGCTTGTTGGGGGGATTGAAAGCGCACCCCCGAGGCTCGTTTTTCAGGATGCCATTGCGGCGAATTGCACGGATTACAGCGGTGGTTGTCCCGCCAATGATGATTGCGCCACATCGCCTTTGGGCGACCACTGTTTGAGCATTGTCAATCATGCCCGCTGGCCGGATGGTGCTTACAATAATGGTCTGGCCGGCGTTGACCGTGAAGTGGACATGCTGGACTTCCTCAGATTCAATCCGTTGTAAAAGCAGGGCCTAGTAAAAGGGGACAGTCCGGGGGACAGTCCCCTCGCCCCAGCCTCATTCGCCGCCAAATTCACAACATGCTAATATTACCCTCGTTTTTAGCGCTTTCTAACAGCGCGCCGGGCCCGTTTTGAGCCCGTCCGCACATGATGCCACTGACCAAATACTGGAGTTTTTATGAGTTTCGATAAAATCACTGTCCCCGCCGATGGCGAAAAAATCAGCGTTAACGCCGACAATTCTCTGAATGTGCCCAACCGGCCCATCGTGCCGTTTATCGAGGGTGATGGCATCGGCGTGGACGTGACGCCGGCCATGAAGACTGTAGTGGATGCGGCGGTGGCCAAGGCTTGCGGCGGTGATAAATCCATCGCCTGGATGGAGATCTTTGCGGGTGAGAAAGCCAATAATCTTTATGGCGGCGACGTGTGGATGCCAGCGGAAACGCTGGCGGCGGTGAAGGACTTTGTGGTGTCTATCAAGGGCCCATTGACCACACCGGTGGGCGGCGGTATGCGTTCTTTGAACGTGGCCCTGCGTCAGGAACTGGATTTGTACGTGTGCCTGCGCCCGGTGCGTTATTACGAAGGGACGCCTAGCCCGCTGAAACAGCCGGAGCTCACCGACATGGTGATCTTCCGTGAGAATGCCGAGGATATTTACGCCGGCATCGAGTGGGCGGAGGGTACGCCGGAGGTGAAAAAGCTTATCGATTTCTTGCAGAATGAGATGGGCGTGACCAAGATCCGTTTTCCCGAGAGCTCCGGTATTGGCATCAAGCCCGTTTCTCGTGACGGCACCCAGCGCCTGGTGCGCAAGGCCATCCAGTACACCATCGACAACGACCGCGCGTCGCTGACTCTGGTGCACAAGGGCAACATCATGAAGTTCACCGAGGGTGCATTTAAGGAGTGGGGCTACGAGCTGGCCAAGTCTGAGTTCGGCGCGGAGGAGATCGACGGTGGGCCGTGGTGCAGTTTCAAAAATCCCAATACCGGCAAAGAGATTATTGTCAAAGACGTGATCGCCGACGCCTTTTTGCAGCAGATCCTGCTGCGCCCGACAGAATACGACGTGATCGCCACGCTGAACCTCAACGGTGATTACGTGTCTGATGCTCTGGCGGCACAGGTGGGTGGCATCGGCATTGCGCCGGGAGCCAATCTGTCGGACACCGTGGCCATGTTTGAGGCCACTCACGGCACAGCGCCAAAATATGCAGGTAAAAATCAGGTGAATCCCGGTTCATTGATTCTTTCGGCGGAAATGATGCTGCGCCACATGGGCTGGACGGAAGCTGCGGATCTCATCGTGAAAGGCATGTCTGGTGCGATTCAGGCCAAGACCGTGACCTATGATTTGGAGCGTTTAATGGACGGTGCAACGCTGGTGAGCAGCTCCGGCTTTGCTGAGGCAGTGGTCGCTAATATGTAATGGCAGTGTGTTGGCCACGTCAGACCACTAATCTGCCGTGATTTTTGCGCTTGAATCAAGGCGCATTCGCCCTTATGTCAAGGGAGATATCGTTTTTTGCTTGAACTAGAATTGGGTCTATGGGGAATAAAGAGATACAACGCGACGACGGCCTGGCAGTCCAGGAAGCGCGTCCGAAACTGAAAAAACCGCCGATGTATCAGGTGGTGCTGATGAATGATGATTTCACGCCCATGGAGTTTGTGGTGCTGATTCTGGAACGGTTTTTTTCCAAAGACCGCGCCCAGGCCACGCGCATCATGTTGCAGGTGCACACCAACGGCAAAGGCCTGTGCGGTACCTACGTGCGGGAGATCGCCGAAACCAAGGTGGCGCAGGTCAACGAATATGCCCGTGCCAACAACCACCCCCTTTTGTGCGAAATGGAGCAGGCAGGCTGAAAAAGAGCCTAAAGTGAGCCCGGATTGGACCGAAGAAGGAAGTAGAGCTGTATATTTTATTTTCGATAGTTGAGGTTAGTTATGTTAAGTCATGAACTGGAAGTAACCCTCAATCTCGCTTTTAAAGAAGCGCGTGATTTGCGGCATGAATTTATGACCGTGGAGCACCTGCTGCTTGCCTTGATTGATAACCCCACCAGCAACAGCGCATTGCATGCCTGCGGTGCCGATGTGGATGAACTCAAGCGCGACCTCACCGAATTTTTACACGAAACCACGCCGCTGTTGCCGGAAGGCGATGACCGCGAAATTCAACCCACACTGGGTTTTCAGCGCGTGCTGCAGCGCGCGGTGTTCCAGGTGCAATCCTCCGGCAGCAAGGAAGTCACCGGCGCTAACGTGCTGGTGGCCATCTACAGCGAGCAGGAATCCCAGGCGGTGTATTTTCTCAGTAAGCAAAATGTTGCGCGCCTCGATGTGGTGAACTACATCGCTCACGGTATTTCTAAAGTGGATGATGGTGAAGCAGAATCATTTTCTACTTCGGAAGACGAAAACGAAGCTGAAGCACCGGCCAAGAGCCCGCTGGAGAATTATGCGACTAACTTGAATCAGTTGGCGATGGCGGGCAAGGTCGATCCGCTCATAGGTCGCAAGGATGAAATTCAACGCACCCTGCAAGTGCTCTGTCGCCGCCGCAAAAATAATCCTCTGTTTGTAGGCGAAGCCGGCGTAGGCAAAACTGCTTTGGCCGAAGGTCTCGCCAAGCAAATCGTTGACGGCGAAGTGCCGGAGATTTTAGCCAATGGCGTGATCTATTCCCTGGATTTGGGCGCGCTGCTGGCAGGCACCAAGTACCGCGGTGATTTTGAAAAACGCCTCAAGGCGGTGCTGGCGCAACTGAAAAAGGAAGAGGGTGCCATTCTCTTTATCGACGAGATTCACACCATTATTGGAGCCGGCGCTGCTTCCGGTGGGGCGATGGATGCCTCTAACCTGATCAAGCCGGTATTGGCATCGGGTGAGTTGAAATGCATCGGCTCCACCACCTATCAGGAGTATCGCGGTATTTTTGAAAAAGACCGTGCCCTGGCGCGACGTTTTCAAAAGATTGATTTACCCGAACCTTCCATGGAAGAGACCGTGCAGATTCTTGAAGGCCTCAAAACTCGTTTCGAAGAACATCACGAAGTGCGGTTTACGCATCAGGCGCTGCGCACTGCCTCTGAACTGGCAGAGCGTTACATTAACGAACGTCATCTGCCGGACAAGGCCATCGACGTAATCGACGAGGCGGGCGCTGTGCAACGGCTGGCTTCGCCTTCCAAACGCAAGAAGACGGTGGGCGTGAAAGATATCGAAGCGGTTGTGGCAAAGATGGCGCGGATCCCGCCCAAGCAGGTATCCACGTCGGACAGAGAGGGACTGCGCAATTTGGCTCGCGATCTCAAGTTAGTGGTCTACGGGCAAAACGATGCGGTGGAAACGCTGGCAGCGGCGATTAAGATGTCGCGGGCAGGGTTGGGCAACGAAGACAAACCCATCGGCAGTTTCCTGTTTGCCGGACCTACCGGTGTGGGCAAAACCGAGGTCACTCGTCAGCTGGCAAAAATCATGGGCATCGAGTTGCTGCGATTTGATATGTCCGAATACATGGAACGCCACACCGTGTCGCGTTTGATTGGCGCGCCACCGGGTTATGTTGGTTTTGATCAGGGCGGCTTGTTGACCGAAGAAATTAACAAACATCCGCATGCGGTGGTATTGCTGGACGAAATCGAAAAGGCCCATCCCGATGTGTTCAACCTGTTGCTGCAAGTGATGGATCATGGTTCACTCACCGACACCAACGGCCGAAAAGCAGACTTCCGCAATGTGATTTTGGTGATGACCACTAACGCGGGTGCTGACTCCATGAGTCGACCCACTATTGGCTTTACGCAACAGGATCATTCCACGGACAGCCTGGAAGCCATCAAGCGCACCTTCACGCCCGAGTTCCGTAATCGACTGGATGGGGTGATTCCCTTCAAGCCACTGGATCACGTGACCATTTCGCACGTGGTAGACAAGTTCTTGTTCGAACTGGAAAGCCAGCTGGAAGACAAAAAAGTCGAGCTGGTGGTGGATGCCGGTGCGCGCGTCTGGCTGGCTGAACACGGTTACGACGAAAAAATGGGTGCTCGACCCATGGCGCGGGTGATTCAGGAACGCATCAAGAAACCACTGGCCGAAGAACTGCTGTTTGGCCGGCTGGCTAACGGCGGGCTAGTGAAAGTGTCCACCGATGATAAAGGGCTGACCTTTGTGATTAACGAAGACGAACCGCTTACCGAGGAAGTGCTTTAACGACTGCTTGTAACTACTGCTCGTAAGGACGTTTCGTAACAAAAGTGTGGCGGATGATCATGCTCGGCTAAAGAACGCCGCCGGAGCCTGCAAAGGTTTTAACGAGCGCGGAAGGTAATGCGGCCCTTGGATAAATCATAAGGTGTCAACTGCACGGTGACCTTGTCACCCGTGAGAATGCGGATGTAATGCTTGCGCATTTTTCCGGAGATGTGGGCGGTGACCACGTGGCCATTCTCTAACTCCACGCGAAACATGGTGTTGGGTAACGTCTCCGTTACCGTACCTTCCATTTCAATGCTTTCTTCTTTTGCCATTTCTGTTGCAATACTCTTGATGATCTTAGGGGTTGAATCGATGGATGGCCGCAGGGGCGTGTCAAATCCACGCGGCATAATGCCCTAAAACGGCTCAATATTCAAAAATAAACGCATTAAACCGGGGATAAAAACAGGGCTTAAAATCTGGCCCAAAAAAAACAGAGGCGCTAGGCCTCTGTCTTCTCTCTTTCTATGGGTGGTGGGAAGAAATTTTTTACGAATTTACCGCCTGTTTCCAGGGCTCGGAATACCAGGCCACTGATGGGTGAACGGCGTCTTGTGCGATCACCAATTCCATCCCCAGAAGCGAGGTAACCGCTTCAAAATCATTGGGATTATCCAATTGCTGTTTCAGGCATTCGAGATGCGCGTAATTCATATACAGGGTGTTCGGCCCGTACCCGTGTTCTTGCTCAAACTTTTGGCTGACGTTATAGATAAAACTCAACATGTTGTGCCCCTTTTCATTGAAGGAACCGCTACGACTAGCCCCGTTTAATGTGCTGTTACGCACGGATTTGTGCGCACTGGCCGTTCTTACTGGGGTTATCGTCCGACCACAAAATCGCTGCATAGTTTATTTTGCCGGAGAAATGAGCGGGGGAAGTTTACTGGGAGATGGGTAACGTTTGGTTACGTTCATAGGCTTGCCAATGCCCATGCTGGAACAGTTCGATAGGTCTATATTCCTGTTTATACTGCATTTTCTGGCAATTGCCGATCCAGTAACCGAGGAATAGCCAGGGCAGTTTACGTCGCTGGACTTCGGCGATTTGCCAGAGCAGGGCGTAACGACCGAGGCTGATGGCACTAAAGTCCGGATCAAAAAAGGTGTAAACCGCGGACAGTCCGCGGCTGAGCACATCCTGAACCACTACGGCGATGAGCCGGTCTTGCCAGCGAAATTTCACAAACTCAGTGTGCGCCCAATCGCAACTGAGGAACGCCAGATATTTCTCCGGGCTGGGGTCATCCATGCCGCCACCGGCATGGCGTTGGCCGATGTACCGTTGGTACAGCGTGAAGGCCTCGTCATCGAAATCAGCTGCTTCGATAGTGATAGAAAAATCGGGCGCACGATTCAGCGTGCGCCGCTGGTTGCGATTGGGCTGGAATGACGCCACCGGCAGGCGCACTGGCACGCAGGCCTGGCAAGCGGGGCAGTGCGGGGTGTAAACGTGACCACCACTGCGGCGAAAACCGATTTCTGCCAGCGCACTGTAGGTGCTGGCATCCATCGGTGCATCCGGGTCGGTAAACACCGTAACCGCGAATCGCCCATCGAGATAGCCGCAGTCGTGCGGTGCACTGGCGAAAAAGGCCAGATCGGTGGGGAGGCGCTGGGTGACGCGTTGCTCAGGGGGATTGCCGCTCATCGTTCGTTTTTACTTATGACGCTGTTGAGCAGACGGTGTGAATTGCCACGGTGGGCCAGGCAGAACGCAAAATTCATCGAGCAACTCGGTGAAGCGTTTTCGCTCAATCGTCTCTGCCCCCAGGCTTTCGAGATGTTGGGAATGAACCTGACAATCAATAAGACCAAATCCCCATTCCGCCAGCTGCGTTGCCAGCGTCACAAAAGCCACCTTGGAGGCATCACTGCACCGCGAAAACATGGATTCACCAAAAAATGCCCGGCCAATCGCCACGCCGTACAGACCGCCCACTAATTGCCCGTCCTGCCAGCATTCCAGGGAATGTGCCGCACCTCGTTTGTGCAGCTGCTGGTAGGCATGTTTCATCTCGTGGGTAATCCAGGTGCCCGGTTGTGACTCATTTTCGCGGGGCTGGCTGCAGGCTTCCACCACATCGCCAAAGGCTTGATCGATAGTGACTGTGAAGGTTTGTTTACGCAGGGTTTTGCGCAGGCTGCGGGAGATTTTAAGTTGCTGCGGAAACAACACCGCGCGAGGATTGGGCGCCCACCATAAAATCGGCTGTCCCTCGTTGTACCAGGGAAAAATGCCCTGGCGATAGGCGGCGAGGAGCCGCTGGGGTTTGAGGTCACCGCCAATGGCGAGCAGGCCGTCGGGTTCCTCCAGCGCAAGATTTACATCCGGGAAGTCGGTGTTATTGCCACGGGGATCAATCCAGTAGGGTGCGAGTCCGCGCATGGTTGCTCCTTTTTGTGATCGACATTGGTTTTATTGGCAAGTGTTTTGCGGATGAGTGTCTCGCGAGAAAACCGGTTTGCACCGAGTGTTTCCCAGCACAGAGTGTAGCCTGTTGTTTCCCGAATGCCGAGTAGTGGCTTGATCAGTAGTTCGCTTGCTATTTGAAGGGTGAATGTTCTTGCAATGATGCAATGTACTGCTGCATACCCAGTGTTTCCCGCTGCAAAAATTCGTCAATAGCGGTGCGAAACTGTGGCTCGGCGACCCAGTGTGCTGACCACGTTGGTGTGGGTAAAAACCCGCGACTGATTTTGTGTTCACCCTGTGCGCCGGGATCGAAACGCTGCAGTTTGTGTTCGATGCAATATTCTAGTCCCTGGTAATAGCAGGCTTCAAAGTGCAAATTTTGGAAATGTGCATCACAACCCCAGTGACGACCGTACAGTGTGTTGTCGTCACGAAAACAAATGGCGCTGGCCACACAATTATTGTTATGTTCGGCAAGTATAACGATGAGTTGTTGCGGCAGGGCGTGACTGACTTCACGAAAGAACTCGAGGCTCAGTGTGGCATAGCCGCTGAGTCGATCAAAGGTGGAACAATAATGACGGTGCACGTCTTGCCATTGAGTGTCGCTGAGTTCTTCCCCGTACAAACGCTGTAAGGTGACACCGGACTCCGCAACGATTCGACGTTCACGACGAATCTTTTTGCGTTTGCTAGAGGTGAATCGGTCGAGGTAGTCATCAAAGTCTCGATACTTTTTGTCACCACTCACGCCATCGCTGGAAAGATTGTGCCAATGAAACTGACAACCCAGTCGGGTAAGCAATCCCTGCTGCTGGAGTTGTTGTAAATCTTCTTCCTGTGGAAACAACCAATGCAGTGACGATACCTTGAATTGTTTGGCTTGTTCCAGTGCACACTGAATCAGTTGCGCTGCAGTTTTGTTGTAATCTGCCTGCGGTGAAATTAATAAGCGTGGCCCGCTGGCAGGCGTGTACGGGATGGCGACAACTAACTTGGGATAGTAATCCAGCCCGCTACGCTGGTAGGCTTCTGCCCACGCCCAATCAAACACCAGTTCGCCGTAAGAATTGGTTTTCAGATATTGCGGTACGGCACCTATCAGGGTTTGGTCTTCGTAAAGCAAAATGTGTTGCGGAATCCAGCCGGTGCTTTCACCGACACAGTTATGCCTTTCCAACGCGTTGAGAAATTCATGGCGCAGAAACGGCACCTGTGTACCCCGCAATGAATTCCATGCTTCACTTGAAACTTCGCTCAGACTGCCGATAATGATGCTGTGCATCAGCGGATCTTACATGATTTGGGATTTTTCATCGTAAAGGTAAAACAATGGCGGCAAAAGAATTAGCCTTAGAAATCGGCGATCATCTGCAAATACAATTTTCGGGTGACGATGACACGCGTTACTCCTCGCGAGTGATTGGTTATCTCGCTGGACAAAGTTTGGTGGTCACCACACCTAAAGTGGACGGTCATGTGATGCCGGTGAGTGAGGGCAAGGAAGCCATTGTGCGTTTGATGTCGGGCAACACCATTGTGGGTTTTACGGTGAGCGTGATCATGGTCAGCGTACGTCCTTACGCGCATTTGCATCTGAGCTTCCCGCAAGATGTGCAGGCCGTTACCGTGCGAAAGGCCTTGCGGGTGACGCTTAACATGACGGCTTCGGTGCGTCCCTGTCTCGCCAATTCGGCAGAGATTGATCCTGCACAGGAGGCGCAGGCGGTGACGATTCAGGATATGAGCACCAACGGTGCTCTGTTGATCGCGAATAAGGCCCTGGCCGAAGAGGGTCAGTACATCGCCATTGCCCTACGGCTGGATGTGGCGGATTCCACGGAGGACATTACCCTGCCGGCCATCGTGCGTAATATTCGCACCGAGCGTGGCGAAAAGGTGGGGCAGCGGTATTTTCATCACGGTATCGAATTGCGCGTGGCGGATCGTGCGCAGTCCGTGCTGGTGCATGCGTTTGTGTATCAGCGGATTGCCCGCGGGGAAGATTAGCAGGCTATTGAAAAAGCCTCTGACGGCACGATACGGCGTCAAAAAAATACTCAAAATGCTCATTTACCAATATGTAAACTGCGCTTTTTCGTCCTTTTTTGTCTTGTCTCGCATTCGCCAGCGACTTCTTCAACAGCCCGCTAGGTTTTTGCTTATCCATCTTGGTTGTCTAAAAAGCGCTCTGCGTCTAGCGCGGCCATACAGCCGGTGCCGGCAGAAGTAATGGCCTGGCGATAAATATGATCGGCCACATCACCCGCAGCGTACACACCTTCAACACTGCAAGCGGTCGCATTGCCTTGTGTGCCACTGTGTATTTTTAGATAGCCGTGTTCCATGTCCAGCTGTCCTTCAAACAGGCTGGTATTGGGTTTGTGGCCAATGGCGATGAACACACCGTCTAAGTCGATCTCTTTTGTGCTGTCATCGCCGGTGTTTTTGATGCGCATGCCGGTGACACCCATGTCGTCGCCCAGCACTTCATCCAGGGTGTGATTCCATTGAATGTCGATGTTGCCGGTCTTGGCCTTTTCCATGAGCTGGTCGGCGAGAATTTTTTCGCATTTGAATTTATCACGGCGATGCACAACGGTGACGTGCGAGGCAATATTGGACAGATACAAAGCCTCTTCCACTGCCGTATTGCCGCCACCGATCACCGCCACGGGTTTGTTTTTGTAGAAAAAACCATCGCAGGTAGCGCAGCCGGAAACACCGCGGCCCTTGAAGGCCTCTTCCGAATCCAGCCCCAAATACATTGCCGAGGCGCCGGTGGCGAGAATCAGCGCATTGCAGGTGTACACGCCATTGTCGCCGGTAAGGGTGAAGGGACGTTGACTGAGGTCGGCTTTGTTAATGGTGTCGAAGATCATCTCGGTGTGGAAACGTTCGGCATGTTTGCGCATGCGTTCCATGAGTTCCGGCCCCTGTACGCCTTCATTGTCGCCCGGCCAGTTGTCCACGTCGGTGGTGGTCATCAGCTGGCCACCCTGTTCCATGCCGGTGACCAGCACCGGCTTGAGATTGGCGCGTGCCGCGTACACCGCAGCGGCGTAACCGGCGGGGCCGGAGCCGAGAATTAACAGGTTGCAGTGTTTGGTGTCGCTCATGAAATACTCCTAAAGATGACGTTGAAAATCAGTAGATGCGCAGACAGCCAATATAGTACGAAAAGAATCGCGGCGGGAGGGGGCGATGAAAAAAGTTTTTCCGCGCGAATGATTTGTACGCAAGGAATGTGAGTGGGCTTGTGATCGGAATCAGTTCGAGGGGGCGTCGTTGGGTGCTGGTGGTTTCAGGGGTAGCAATACAGTGAATGTACTGCCGATGCCCTTATTGCTTTTTACCATTAATTTGCCGCCCATGAGCTCACAAAATTGTTTGCTGAGAGCCAGACCCAAACCGGTGCCACCGTATTCTTTATTGGTGGTAAAGCTTTCCTGGCGGAACGGCAAAAAAATACTTTCGATTTTGTCCGCAGCAACGCCGATGCCATCGTCGATGATTTTGAATTCCAGGCAGTTGTCATTGCCGTTGCGGGACGGCATCATTTTTTTATTCACGATTAATGCAATATGTCCATTTTGAGTAAACTTGCAGGCATTACTCAGCAAATTGAACAGCACCTGGCGCAGCTTGGTGAGGTCGGTGTGCATGGTGCTGATCTCGGGCATCACGTCCACATCAAGCTGATTGGCATTTTTTTCTGCCAGGGGGTGGATGGTGTTGAGCACGTCCGTAATCAGCTCATGTACATTAATGGTTTCGGGACAGATATCCATTCGTCCTTCGTTAATCTTTGACAGGTCGAGCAACTCGTTAACCAGACCCAATAAATGAGTCCCCGAGTTGTGAATATTTCTCAGGTCACTGGCATATTCATCCTGGCCACTTTCGTGCATTTCTTCACCCAGGATTTCGCTATAGCCAATAATGGCATTCAGCGGGGTGCGTAGTTCGTGACTCATGTTGGACAAAAAATGGGTTTTGGCGATGTCCGCTTTTTCTGCCTCTGAGACGGCCTCTCCCAACCGGCTCAGTAAAATGGACGTATAAGGTGGTATCACCACCAGCCAAATTAACAGGCCAATGCCAAGCATGGGGTAGGCCTGCCAAAAGTTGCCGGTGGCGATCACGTAACTGAAACCAGCTATCGCCAGGACTTGGGCAAGGTACAAGTACCTTTTTCCAAACCGAAAACCGTAGGAGATGATGCCCCACAGATAGCCCCCGTACAGTGGCGCGCCGATATCACCGCTGATCGTTAACGCGTAAGTCACAATCCCCATGTCGGTGCAGATGCCGAGGACGCGCCGCAGGACGGACGGCTGAGGGCTAAACCACAATGCAATGGCGAGGCTCACAGAAAAGGCCATGTAGAACAGCGCGGCGGTGATCATCTCAACGCGAGTTTCGGTTTCCCCTGCCACCGCGTACGACACCAGTAAAAAAACCAGCGCAAAGATGGCCAAACCCAGCCGAACCAATACCTGCTCGTGTTCGCTGTCAGCGCGGTTTTTGAGTGATTTCATCATGTAAAAAACTTGAATCGTCCATGCCAGTGTGCTCCCCCGTCTTAGCGACCGTTAAGCGCTTGTTCTTTAACGCTGTCGCGGGTGATGGAGGCTATTGGCTGACGCAATCCCGGTTATACTGGCGGGGAATCCAAACATGAGAACGTAGCTTATGATCATCGGTATCCCCCGCGAAATTCGTAAACTGGAAGGGCGTGTCGGACTGATTCCGGCAGCGGTTGGCCAGCTGGTGAAACAGGGGCACACAGTGCTGGTAGAGCAGAGTGCTGGCGTGTTGAGTGGTTATACCGATGATGCCTATCAAGCCGTGGGGGCAAGGCTGGTGGGATTGGCCACCGATGTTTTCGGCCGGGCGGAAATGATCGTCAAAGTGAAAGAGCCGCAGCCAGTGGAAGTGGCCATGCTGCGCAAAGACCAGTTGTTGTTTTCCTATTTGCACCTCGCCGCCGAGCCGGAGTTGATGCGCGGTTTGCAAACAAGTGGCGCCACTGCGGTGGCCTTTGAAACGGTGGAAACCGATGCAGGTCTGCTGCCGCTGCTCGCACCCATGAGTGACATCGCCGGACGGGTGGCGGTACAGGTCGGCACGCATTTGTTGCACCAGCCACAAGGAGGCTGTGGCATTTTGTTGGGCGGCGTGCCCGCGGCAGAACGCGGTAATGTGGTGATATTGGGTGCGGGTGTGGCAGGCGGTAACGCCGCGTTGCTGGCCGCGGCGATGGGCGCGCAGGTCACGGTGTTTGATCGCAATCGTGACAAGCTGGCGCAGATGCGCGCGCTGGGCAATAACGTCACCGGTCTGTACCCCTATCCCGATGCCTTGCACGAGGCGGTGGTGGAGGCGGATTTACTCATCGGCGCGGTGTTGGTGGTGGGCGAACGTGCGCCGCATTTGGTGAGCGCACAAACGGTGGCCCAGATGCGCGAAGGCAGTGTGATTATCGATATCTCGGTGGATCAGGGCGGCTGCATTGAGACGACTCGGCCCACGGATTACACCGATCCCACCTTCATCGTGGACGGGGTGATCCACTTTGGTGTTACCAACATGCCCGGCGCGGTGCCGCGCACGGCGTCGCAGGCCCTGTCGGCGGCACTGGCCCCCTATGTTGCCCGGCTGGCGCAGGCGGACTGGCGGGACGACCCGGTGCTGGTGCGCGGCATCAATGTTGAGGCGGGGGAAGTGGTACATCCGGCGCTGAAACAGGTAACATAGCGCCATTGAATCGGGGGGGCGCTGGAGATGAATCAGCGGTCATTCCGGCGCAGGCCGGAATCCGGTATTTGATTGCTGGACTCCGGCCTGCGCCGGGGTACCCAAAATGCTACGCGGGGCAGGTTTCGACGTAGTTGCAGAGTCCTCCGAAAAACACCACTACCCGGACAACCGCCTTGGCCCAAGCAAAAGCATCGATTTCAAAGAGCAAGCAGAAAAACAGCGCACCGTTGGCCGCGCACATGATCCGTGGCCTGCGCGAAGGTGCGCTGATCATCTTCGGCACCACGGCGGTTTATCTGCTGGTCTCTCTTGGCACCTATCATCCGCAGGATCCCGGCTGGTCGCACAGCGAGACCACGGCCACCATCGCCAACGCCGGTGGGTTGCTGGGTGCCTGGTTTGCCGATGTGTTTTTGCTGCTGTTCGGTTATCTC
>CAZXZI010000060.1:0-17326 GCA_964645165.1 uncultured Ectothiorhodospiraceae bacterium | reverse complement strand
GATTCTGGACAATATTCACAATCACTACGAAAAACTGGTGTTTGACGAGACCCTTGCTCATCAGGCCAAAACAGGCAAATCACTGGACGAAGGTATGCTGGAAGACGTGGTTTGCGTGGCGCTGAATAATCTCCCTGCGCGTTACGTGCGCCACAGCGTGGACATTGCCTTTTATCTCACCTTGCCCGAGCGCGAGAAGATGGACAAGTTGGTGCGCAACGCCGTGAAGGATGCCTTCAAGCTGGTGAACAAAAATCCCCACGAAGATTAGTCATCCCCTGCGGTGTTAGCCTCCGCCAATAAGAATTACAATCCCCCGCATGCATTCACAACACCGTCTTTTTGCCACCGCCCCCAAGGGCATGGAAGGCCTGCTGGCCGATGAGTTGCGCCAACTGGGCGCGGCCAATGTGACAGAGACCCGCGCCGGCGTGGGTTTTCAGGGTGATCTCAGTCGCGCCTACCGGGTCTGCCTGTGGTCGCGCATCGCCAACCGGGTGCTGCTGCCGTTGGCGAGTTTTCCCGCCGCCGATCCTGAGCAACTCTACGATGGGGTGATGGCCATCGATTGGAGCGAGCATCTCGAGGTGGACGGCAGCCTGGTGGTGGACTTCGCCAGCGTGCGTTCGGAGATTACCCACACCCAGTATGGCGCACAAAAAGTCAAAGATGCCGTCGTGGATCGCTTCCGCCACGACACTGGTGAGCGTCCCAGCGTGGATCGCGATGCGCCCGACCTGCGCATCAATGTATTTGTGTTTCGTGACAAGGCCACGGTGAATATCGATCTCTCCGGCGACAGTCTGCACCGGCGCGGTTATCGCCTCGAAGGCGCGGTTGCGCCGCTGAAAGAAAATCTCGCTGCGGCTATTTTGCAGCGCGCCGGCTGGGCGGAGATCGCTCGGCAGGGTGGCGGGCTGGTGGATCCCATGTGTGGTTCCGGCACTTTACCGATTGAGGCGACGCTGATCGCCGCGGACATTGCGCCGGGAATCGACCGACACTACTGGGGCTTTACCGGTTGGAAGCAACACGATGCCGATCTGTGGACGGCGCTGTTGGCCGACGCCCGCAAGCGCCGGGAGAAGGGTCTGGCCAAGTTGCCCTTCATCCTGGGTTTTGATGCCAGTGCCAAGGCTGTCGAGGCGGCGCAGGACAATGCTGCCAACGCCGGGCTTGGCGATTACATCGAATTCTCTCAGCGCGCCATCAAGGATTGCGCCGAGCCACCGCCCGGCCCGCCGGGGCTGGTGGTGGTGAATCCGCCCTACGGCGAACGCCTTGGTGAGCACGACGAACTCAAACCCCTGTACAAAGAACTGGGCGATTGCCTGAAGGTGCAGTATGTCGGTTGGCGAGCGTCGGTGATCACCAGCGACGCTGAGCTGGGCAAGGCCATCGGCATTCGCGCACGGCAGATCAACAAACTGTACAACGGCGCGTTGGAGTGTGTGCTTCTGCGCTTCGAGCTGGACGAGCGCTGGTTCATGAAGGAGCGCGGTGACCGTGCCGACGAGCCGGGCGCGCAGATGTTCGCCAACCGCTTGCGTAAAAACCTCAAACAGTTGTCGCGCTGGCGCAAGCAACAGGATATCAGTTGCTACCGCGCTTACGATGCTGATATGCCGGAATACGCCTTTGCCATCGACGTGTACGAGACCGTGGCTTCCGAGCAATCTACGCAGGAAGCGGGACGCTGGATTATCGTGCAGGAATACGCCGCGCCCGCAAATATCGAAGCGCACAAAGTACGCGCCCGCCGCGAGCAGGTAATGGCGGTGCTGCCGCAGGTATTTGAGGTGCCCGAGGCACAGGTGATTCTAAAAACCCGCGAGCGCCAACGCGGCAGCAGTCAATATGAAAAACAGAACGGGAGTCGCTGTTTTCACGAAGTGCGGGAAGGGTCGTGTCGACTGTGGGTAAACTTTGAAGATTATCTCGATACGGGGTTGTTTTTGGATCATCGCAGCACCCGTGCCCTGTTGGGTGAACTGGCGGCGGGACGTTCATTCTTGAATCTGTTTGCCTACACCGGCGTTGCCACGGTGCATGCCGCCCTGGGTAACGGCAAGGGTGGCGCAACAGCCACTACTACGGTGGACATGTCGCGCACCTATCTGGATATTGCCCGCCGCAATCTGGCGCTTAACGGTTTTACGGGTGATGCTCACGAAGTGGTGCAGGAGGACTGTCTGCTGTGGATCGACAAGGCCTTGCTGCGCGGCATGCGCTTCGGGCTGATCTTTCTTGACCCGCCCACCTTCTCCAACTCCAAGCGCATGGAAGATAGCTTCGATATTCAGCGTGACCACGTGGAGTTGATCCAGAAAACCGCCGCGCTACTGGAGCCGGACGGGGTGCTGATCTTCTCCAATAATTTCCGCCGCTTCAAACTGGATGCGGAAGGGCTGGCCGGGCTGGACGTGGAAGAGATCAGCGCCAGCACCATTCCCAAAGATTTTGAGCGTAACAACAAGATTCATCGATGCTGGAAAATTCGCCAGATTGCAAAATAACGGGCAGCAAAACCAGTTTAGACTCTTTCTCATTATCGGTGTGGGTGGTAGGCTTCGGCTCCGGTTGGCGTCATCAAAGTAACCGATGCCGAGCCGTTTCATTTCTCACAACATAATTGGAGTGTATTCATGGGAGTTCTCGTAGGCCGCAAGGCGCCAGACTTTACCGCCCCCGCCGTACTGGGCGATGGTTCGATTGTAGACGAATTTAATTTTGCCAATGCCACCAAAGGCAAGGCAGCGGTGGTGTTTTTCTACCCGCTGGACTTCACCTTTGTGTGTCCCTCCGAGCTGATCGCCTTTGATCACCGTCTCGACGAGTTCAAAAAACGCGGTGTGGAAGTGATTGGCGTCTCCATCGATTCTCACTTTACCCACAATGCCTGGCGTAACACTCCCATTAACCAGGGTGGCATCGGCCCCGTGCGTTACCCGTTGGTAGCTGACATGACCCACGCCATCTGCAAGGGCTATGACGTGGAAACCCCCGATGGCGCGGTGGCCTTTCGTGGTTCTTTCCTTATCGACAAGGAAGGTATGGTGCGCCATCAGGTGGTTAACGACTTGCCCCTGGGTCGCAACATCGATGAAATGCTGCGCATGGTCGATGCCCTGCAATTCCACGAAGAGCACGGCGAAGTCTGCCCGGCCAACTGGCACGAAGGCGAAAAGGGTATGAAAGACACCCCGGAAGGTGTGGCTGAATACCTGGCGGAGAATGCCGATAAGCTGTAAGCCAATACGGATTTTGCAGGCAAAAGGCCCGTCAACTGACGGGCCTTTTTTATGGGCAGTACTTAATAAATGGTATTTCAGGTCGATAGTCTCCTGTGCGAGCGATTAAATCCTAAAAAATCTATTTGTTAACAAAAGAGAGCCCAGTATGAGCAAAAGCTGCAATATTCTGGCGGTAGACGATGATGCCCTGAACCGGGGTGTGATCGAACGGATTGTGGCCCGCAAGGGACATAACGTGACATTGGCTAGCGGCGGCAAGGAAGCTCTGCAAAAAGTTCAGGAAGAATCCTTTGATTTGGTATTGCTGGACATCATGATGCCCGATATCGATGGCATTGATGTGCTGAGACAGATACGTCAAAAACATTCCATGTCAGCCTTGCCGGTGATTATGGTGTCGGCCTTGGATGACAGTGACAAAGTCGTTGAGCTGCTGGAGTTGGGCGCGAATGATTACGTCACTAAACCCATCGACGCGAAGGTATTGCAGGCGCGGGTGAAAACCCAACTGAGCGTGGCAAAGGCGCATCAGAAAATTCACAACCTGTCGGAAGACGCCAAACGGCGCAACAAACTGTTACTCAAGCTGTTTGGCCGTTACGTGACAGAAGACGTGGCGCACAATCTGGTGTCTTCACCCCGAGCTAGCAAAATTGGCAGTGAACTGGAAGAAGTGACCTTATTGTTTGCCGATATTCGCGGCTTCTCCAATGCCACAGAACGCTTGTCACCCGAGAAAGTGGTGATCCTGTTGAATAATTATTACGGCGTGATGATCGACGTAGTGAATAAATTTCATGGCACCATCGATAAACTCATGGGCGATGAAATGCTGGTGACTTTTGGTGTGCCGAAAACCCGTGATGATGATATCGAGCGCGCCTTGGCTTGTGCATTGTCCATGCAGTTGGCGATGGCCGAAGTGAATGAGATCAATCAGTCGCAGCGCTTGCCGGAATTACAGTTAGGCATCGGCGTTAACACCGGTGAAGTCATGGTGGGCAATGTGGGTTCGGATAAACATGCCAGCTACAGTGTGGTGGGCAAAGAAGTGAACTTGGCGGCTTCTCTTGAAGCGCATGCGGAAGGTGGTGAGATTTTAATTTCAGAGGCCACCTTCATGGGCGGCGGTCTAGAGGTGTGGATTGACGGCAAACGTGAGCTGCATCCCAAGGGCTTCGGCCATGGGGTGATGTCTTACCGACTGACTGGTATGGACAGTAAATATAAGTTGAGTTTGAACCCGAATGAGGTGTCTGTGAGTGAGTTGCAGGCAGGCTTTTCCGCGGATTTGAATGGTGATTAGTCGTTACTTTTTACGATGAGTAAAAAGCCGGTCACTGACCGGCTTTTTTATGCCTGCAGATAACGAAAATAAGAAATGAATTTTAGTTAGGCATTTTCTGAGTCCATAATTCTTCGCCCGTTTTGGGTGGCATTTGAAAATAATAACCCTGCTCACGGAGTTGCAGCATGACTTCATTGACATCGGCTTGTGCCAGTTGGCGTTCGTTGGACAATTCCAAACCAATCACCAGTTCTAGTGAGCCCAGTAAGGCCAGCAGAGCTTCGGGTACTCGAGAAAAATCATCCGCTTTTTCGACGTACAAATAGTGATCGATTTTTTTGCTGCCCTTGTAAATTACACACTGCATGTTTGTCTCCGCCGTATTTATGCCATAAATCAGCAGGCGATTTTAACGGAATCGAATTGCCGTGGTAAATATGTTTAATGCTCACATTGGCGTTTTGAATGAATTCACCTGTACAAAACGGGTGTGCTCATCTATAGCTTAAGTAGGTGGTGAACAAGATAGGAGGAATTCTCATGGCAGTCGCAACGACGTTGAAGGATTACTTGAATCGCTGGGGTGTGGAGTATGACGTGGTGCCTCACACATACACAGATAGCAGCCTAGAAACGGCAGCGGCTGCGCATGTGTCCGGTGATAAACTCGCCAAGTGCGTCATGACGGAGGACTATCGGGGTTATTTGATGGTGGTGGTGCCGGCTAGTCACGAGGTGGAGTTTTCGCTGCTGGACGAGCAATTGGATCGCCGCCTGGCATTAGCGAGTGAAGACGAGCTGGCGGATATTTTTGTCGATTGTGAGCTAGGGGCTATTCCGCCGTTGGGTGAGGCCTATGGCGTAGATGTTGCCGTGGATAGCTCTCTGGCTGAGTGCGACGATGTGTATTTTGAGGCGGGGGATCACGCCGAACTGCTGCATCTGCGTGGCGAAGACTTTCGTGACTTGATGGCCGGTGCTGAGCAGGGTAATTACAGCCGGCATTTATAATCTTGTGTGCCGAGTGTGTTAGGCAGGCGAGTGGGTTTTGCGGCGTGCCCGCACGGCGGCGGCGAGGTCGTTGAGTAGCGGCGCGCTATCTTCCCAGCTGATGCAGGCATCGGTGATACTTTGCCCGAACAACATGTCCTGACCGGCAGAGATGTCCTGCCGACCTTCTACCAGGTGACTTTCAATCATCACACCTTTGATGCGCATGTTCCCGGTGGCGATTTGTTCGGCCACGTTTTGTCCCACCATAATTTGCCGCTGATGTTGTTTGTTGCTGTTGGCGTGGCTGCAATCAACCATCAGTCGGGGTTCCAGCCCCGCGTTCTGCATTTCCGTCGCCGCCTGCGCTACACTTTGCGCATCGTAGTTGGGCGTACTACCACCCCGTAAAATAATGTGACAATCATCGTTGCCGGTGGTGGCAAAGATTGCCGAGCGCCCGGCCTTGGTCAGTGACAAAAAGTAATGCGGCTGGCTGGCGGCCTGCACAGCGTCAATGGCAATTCGCAGACTACCGTTAGTGCCATTTTTAAAGCCCACGGGACAGGACAGTCCCGAAGCCAGTTCACGATGCGCCTGGCTTTCGGTGGTGCGTGCGCCGATGGCACCCCAACTAATGAGATCTGAAATATACTGTGGGGTAATCAGGTCGAGGTACTCGGTACCGGCGGGGATGCCCATGTCATTGATGTCGCAAAGCAAACCGCGCGCCAAACTCAAACCTTTGTTGATTTCAAAACTGCCATTGAGATGGGGGTCGTTAATCAGTCCCTTCCAGCCCACGGTGGTGCGAGGCTTTTCAAAATACACGCGCATCACGATCAGCAGGTCATCCACCAGTTCGTCACGCAGGGACTTCAGACGTGATGCAAATTCCAGAGCCGCTTCGGTATCGTGGATGGAGCAGGGGCCAATCACTACTAACAGGCGATCATCCGTGCCGTGCAGAATGTCGTGTACGGCCTTGCGTGCCTGGGCGGTAGTCTCAGCGGCGGCGTCAGAGATCGGATGCTCCGCGATCACCGTTTCCGGCGCCACCACTTCTTTAATGGCGCGAATGCGTAAGTCGTCAGTTTGGTAATGTGTCGGCATAGTGCTTGGGGTCGCGAGTAAGGTGTTGTTGCTGTGATTTTCCATTGTCGAAACGTATTGTTGAAACGTTCCGATGCGTAAAATTGTGTTCCTGAAATATGGAGCCGTGTATTGTCGCTTAAAGTGCCTCTCCCGTCGAGTTGATGGCGCCTGCGGATGTCAGACAGACGCGGTTGAGCCGCGTGGATTAGAGAGGATAGTGAAAAAAATTACCCGTCATAAAATGCGCCCAGCGGGAACCTGCGGGCGAATGCGCGGTGTGGCCGGCGTTTGCCTGTTGCTGCTAAGTTCCTCCACCATGGCCTACCATTTGCCCAAATGGGAGTTTGGCCTAGGCGCGGGCTTGCTGAATGCGCCGGCCTATCGAGGCGCCCGTGGACGAAAACCCCTCTGGTTGCCGGTGCCTTACCTCGCTTACCGTGGAGATCGTTTCAAGGTCGATGAAGAAGGTATGCGGGGCGAATTGCTGCATCGCAATGACATGCGATTGGATTTCAGCGTGGCTGGTAGCCTGCCGGTAGCGGACGGAGACGGTGCGCGCAAAGACATGCAGGAGCTGGATCCCATCGGTGAAATCGGCCCCTCGCTGGAATGGATGATGGCGAGCAAGGGGCACCGGCATACAGGCTGGGAGCGGCAATGGTGGCTGCGGTTGCCGCTGCGTGCGGCACTGTCGGTGGGTGATCCGCTCATCGGTTACCGCGGTTGGGTGTTTTCGCCCTACCTCAATTGGGTGTGGGTGAAGGGCGAGACGCATTCACGCTGGCGCTGGAGTTTGTCTGCCGGGCCCATTTTTGCCAGCCGGCGCTATCACGATTATTTTTACACGGTGTCCAACGCGGATGCCAACGCGTCTCGACCCAGCTATGCTGCCACTGCCGGCTACAGTGGTAGTCGGCTGACAGTGGGACTGTCGGTGAATTCCGAAAAGTGGTTTGTGGGTGCCTTTGCGCGTTATGACGATTTGCGCGGCGCGGTGTTTGAGGACAGTTCGTTAGTGGAAACGCGTCGTTATCTGGCAGTGGGGGTAGCAGTGTCACGGGTATTCATACAGTCCAGCGAGCGGGCCCCGCACGCCCGTTTTGATCACTGAGGTTCGGCGCAGGGATTATTGGATAGCGCCGGAGTTCTGTAGTAACGCTACCGAACCCTGGCTTTGCGAACGCATGGCATATCCCAGCGGGGTGATGCCGTTGATGTCGCGGGCATTGATGTCGGCCTTGGCCTGAATCAGAATTTCCACGACGTCCCGAAAGCCCAGGCTGGCGGCCTCATGCAGAGCTGAGTACTGATACTGGTCTTGCTGGTTGGGGTCGGCTTTGAATTTCAGTAACAACTCCACCATTTCCACATTGCCATCACTGGTGGCCGCCAGCAGCGGCCAGATACCGCGATGATCGATTTCGCTGATATCAGCGGATTGCGTCTCGATGAGACGCTTAACCCTGGCGGTATCCCCCACTTCAACCGCATCGTGCAGCGGGCCGGCCCAGCTGCAGGCAACCCAAAGCAGCAACATAAGGCCGAGGATAAGTTTTTGGAAACGTGTGTGCTGAAAAGGCATATTGGCTCTACATATTAGCTCTACATATTGGCTCTATGGGAAGACGACGGGATCGCTGACCAAATACCAGCGTTTACTGTCAGGGAAATATTGCCACTCCTGTCGATATTTCAAACGCTGTTCACGCTGGTCATCAGTATTGTAGTAACGCAAGGTCACCGTTTGTTTCATGCTGTCCGCTTTTGGATCGAATTTTTGGCTGGAGGATTGGTACTTGGTGACGCGGATATTGTCCATATTGGCCGGCAGATCAGTCTGCTGACCATTCTGCCATTTGTGGTAGGAATAGACGTCTTCAAACTGCCCCCAGCGGATCGCTTTTTCGTAAGCACGCAGCGTGGTGTTGAGGTTGTCCATGATGTCGCCCTGTGTGGCGCAAGCACCGAGTAACAGGGCGCTGATACCGACCCCAAGCCAGCGCAGGAGTGAAACAGTGTGATCTCGATGAGCGACAAACATAGGTGATTTCCTTGTTGGGTATCAATGGATTAGTCGCGAAAAGGCGGCTGCGGTATCGCCGCAATGTAGCATGAATCGAGGCTAACGCGGAATGCGAACGTAAAGTTTAGCGACGCATCTGCCGATCTCCACGTATGGTCAAGGTCAAATCAGTATTGGCAGATCCCAAGCTGCTCACCCAGTTCATTCCGTTTAGTGAATGCTCCCCTGAGGAGCTTATCGTGCTGGCGGATCATTCCTGGGTGGACAGCGCCAAGCGTGGTTATGTATTGGCCAAGGAGGGTGTTGCCGATGAGTGGGATTATTATCTCATGGAAGGCACGCTAAAACTCACCGCCGTTGATGGCAAGGAGTCATTTGTGATGGGTGGTAGCCGCACGGCGCGCGCGCCGGTGGCACATTTGCAACCACGACGCTACACCCTTTCCGCCATGACCCCGGTGACCTATCTGCGGGTCGATGCCTCCCTGCTGAAAAACCTCTCTTTCAGCGGTATGGATCAGGGAATGATCGTCGAAGAAGACATAGAATCCGATGAGGTCTTCGACAACCTGCTTTATGCCGAGATTAACGACGACCTGATCAATGACCGTCTGGCGGTGCCCAGCATGCCCGAGGTGGCGGTGAAGATTCGCCGCATGATCGAGCAGGAAGACGCGTCTGTTCCCCAGCTGGCGCAGGTCATTCAGGCCGACCCGGCAGTGAGCGCCAAGCTGATTAAATCCGCCAACGGATCTCTGTATCACGGCCAGCCGCCGGTGGAGACCTGCGCGCGGGCCATTTCGCGGTTGGGTCTGAACACCACCAAGCACTTGGTGGTGAGTTTTGTGCTGCGTAATCTATTTCAGGAAAAGATCACCACTGAGTTACTTAACCACTGTGCCCGTGATCTGTGGAATCACAGCGTCGAGGTGGCGGCCATCAGTCAGGCACTGGCCACGGTGACGCCCGAGCTGGATGCAGATGAGGCGCTACTCGGCGGTCTGCTGCACGACATCGGTGAGCTGGTGATCCTCAGTTATGCCGATAAGTACCCGGAATACAGCAAAGATGCTAATGCCCTGCAGAGCATAGTGACTCAACTCAAGGGCGATATTGGTTCGGCCGTTTTGCATGAATGGCAGTTTCCCAAGGAATTTCTGCTGGCCGCTGCTGAGTCCGAAGACTGGATGCGCAACCCCGGGACAAAACCCGATTATTGCGATGTGGTGTTAGTGGCACATCTGCACAGTTATTTCGGCACGGCGAAGATGGCGGGCCTGCCCGGATTGGCCGAGGTGCCAGCCTTTGGCAAACTGGCTGACGGTAACCTCACGCCGGAAGTGAGCATGCTGGTGCTGGATGAAGCCAAAGAAATGATCCAGGAAACCAAGCGACTATTTTTATCCTGATGTAAGTTCGGTCGTCGTCAGCGTGAGTAAGGGTTGATGCGTAGTGGTCGTGGATAGAAGTATCGAGGCACGAGTATCGAGGAGCTAGGAAAGACATCGGATATCAATCGTTTTTCCTAGCCACTAGCACCTCGTCACTCGAGACTGTTTATGTCCGGAATCTCCCCGCCCCGCACTGTCTTTCCCTGCAAACTGGGCCGTGTCTCGGCCAGATCCAGCAGCGCGCCGCGCAGTTCTGTGGGGTTCATGCCGGGGTTGTGTGCCAATATTTGTGCAGCGAGTCCGGTGACAAACGGCGTGGCCACGGAGGTGCCTTCGCTGATCTTGTAGCCGCTGGGGTCGTAGAGTTTGCGGAACATGCTGGTGGTGCCGACAGGCACGGTTGAGCGAATGCCCACGCCGGGGGCGGCCACGTCCACACTAACGGCACCGTAATTGGAAGCCTCCCAGATTTCACCTGTTGCGGTGACGGCGGCCACGGTCAGCAGATTGTGGTGCTCAAAGCCGGCGGGATAAAAGGGGCTGCCCGCGTCGATATCACGGCCGTGATTGCCCGCCGAGGCTACCACCAGCACGTTGTGATCTGCCGCGTAATCCAATGCCATTGATAGTTTGTTCAGATCCTCTGGCGAGACCCGCTTCCGCCCAAAACTGGCGTTGATCAGTTGCGCGCCGTTGTCCACTGCGTAGCGAATGGCAAGTGCGGCGTCGCTCATTTTCGCGCTGTTGCTGGGCAGTATGAAGTTCACCGCCATAATGCGCGCGTCGGCGCTGACTCCATCGATGCCCGTGCCGTTGCCGCGGCGGGCGGCGATTATCCCGGCGACGTGGGTGCCGTGGCCGATGCCATCGGGACGCAGGTAAGGATCGCTCTGGTATTTCGTACCGCCCAGCCCCGGGTGGTAGCCCAGGTGTTCGTAAACCTGACTGCGCAGGTCGCAGCCATAAATGTCATCCACGCAGCCGTTGGCGTCATCATCCACGTTGTCCTGGCCGTTCAGCTCTGCTTCGTTGATCCACAGCTTGCCACGCAGGTCTTCGTGGCTGTAGTCGACCCCGGAATCGATGACCGCGACGATCACTGGCTGGTTGGCAGGGGCGATGAGCTCAGAGAGATTGCGACTGGCCTGCGCAGGGTTGGCGATGAGCGCGGTCAGTGCAGCCATGCCCAGGTGAAAAGCAAGGCGGCGTTGGTGTGAATTGGTTGAGCACAGCATGGGGGTGATCCGTTGTGAATGAAGGCTGCTAATGATATCGAGTGATTTACAGAGTTTCTTTAATCAAATAAAATGATTTGTGATCTGAAATAGTGATTTAGTTATAATTTGTGCGTTGGTTGGCGGTCTATGCCCACGGGGTGTGCGACGCTGAGAAACCTGTCACGAGTAAGGAATAAAAATGTACCGAAAATATGAAGCTCAGGGAATTCTAATGAGGCGCTTATCCATCGTCGCAGCGATGGCGTTGGGACTCGCAGCCTGTGGCAGTAGCGGTAGTGTCACCAACAGCCCCGTGCAAGTGCCGGTGCAGGCAGAGAATATTGACGTGCTGAGCGCCGTGGTGACGCCGAGCTATACCCTGGATGGAGGCGTCTTTCCTGCCAGTGAATACAATGATGGCAACTTCCTGCTCCGCAGCACCACCGAGAAAGACGACATTGTACCGCTGGGATCGAGTCACGATGCCAGCCCTGCCGCGGTGCGTGTGGTGCAGGACAGCTACGATGTGCTGTATCAGCATGAGACGGGAAGTGCGGTTCCTCAAAATGTGAATACCCCGGTGCAAGCAACCGGGCTGATTAACGCCGACCTGCCTTTGGCGGTCGCGGTAACTTCGTGGACAGTAACCCCTGTATTTTCTCACAACGCCGGGGCTAACCCTTTTCCGGCGAGTGAATACGATGACGGCCAGTTTTTTTTACAACCCACGGGTGGCGGTGAGCGGCTATTGATCGGTAACAGCCACACTGTTTCTCCTGGCGCTGTGCGAGTCATGGCAGGTAGTTATGACGTGATTTATGCGCTTGAGACGGGGGGTAATCTCGTGCCTGGAAATAAAAATACGCGGCTGGCGAGCGGTGTCAGCGTGGCCAAGAATGAGTCACCGTTTAACGTGGATGTTCGTAGTGTGCGCTTTCAGTTTGATGCCACCCTGGACACGAGCCCCTTTCCTGCCAGTCAGGATCAGCAAGCGCATTTCATCTTGCGAAATACCACCACGGCGGATCAGGTGGATCTGGGTAGCAGTGTTGAATTACCGGTATCGGTGTTTGTGGCAGAGGGTACTTACGACATTGTTTACCAGCATGTGCAGGGAAATCAGTTACCAGTAAACACCGATGCGGTGATTGCGAAGGGCGTGCTGATTGGCAGTAGCGGTGCGAGTAGTATTAACGTTGATATCGCCAGTGTGGCCATTACCCCCGCCTTCAGCCTGGATGGGAATGCCTTTCCTGCCAGTGAGTACAACGATGCGAATTTCTATTTGCGCAGTTTGAACAATGCTAACGATGTGATGTTTATCGGTGCCAGTGAGGTGGCACCCACTGCCGTGCGAGTGATCAGTAGTGCAATGGATATTGATGCAGGAGCGCCCGTGTTGGCGCTGGGTGACTACCAGGTGTTGTATCGTCATGCGTCCGGCCAGGTCGTGCCGCAAAACAGCAACGCGGTGGTGTTGAATAATCAGACGCTGGCCACAGATGGTGCGGCATTGAATGTTGCGGTGAACTCACTTGAGGTCAGCGGCAAGTTCACCCTCAACGGTAAAAGTTTTCCCAATGATGCCAGCAACAGTGTGCAGTTCTTTTTGCGAGGCGATGATCAGGCCGATGCCTTTTTGTTTGGCTACAGCGACCTTAGTAACGAGCCGGTGAGGGTGGTGTCTATTCCAGGCAGCTATGAAACTTATGATGTGTTCATGGATCATCTTGCGGGTGATGGGGTACCGCAAAACGAGATGCATGAAATGGCGTTTAACAAATTGTTGGATACGGACGGCGCAACATTGAGTGTCGATATCCCTGCTGTGCGGGTGAAGCCAACGTTCACGCTGGATGGCCAGGCCTTTCCGGCCAGCATTTATCAAAGCGCCACTTTTTATCTGCATGACCTGCACGGAGGCAGTCTGATTTTTCTGGGTTACAGTTACAAGGATAACGACCCGGTGATGGTGATCAAAGAAGATCACGAAGTGATTTACGGACACCTCAACGGCGAGCAAACGCCGCAGAATAGCCAGAGCAACCTAAAAATACTGGATTTGTAGAATGTGGCGTTACGGGGTGGAAATATCGGGTAGCGTAAAATAAAAGGTCGCCCCTTTACCCACTTCGCCTTCACCCCAGATGCGCCCGTGGTGGCGTTGAATCACCCGAAGCACAATGGCTAAACCCACGCCACTACCGGTGAACTCGCGCGGACTATGCAGCCGCTGAAACGTCGCAAACAGTTTATGTGCGTAGTTCATGTCAAACCCTGCACCGTTGTCGCGCACAAAATAAATGGTTTCGTGATTCTTGGTCAGTGTGCCGAAAGCGATTTCAGCATTGTCGGTGTGGCTGGTGTATTTCCAGGCATTGTTAATTAAATTTTCGATAGCGCGTTCGATCAATCGAGGATCTGCGGTGACCACCACATCGGGTTGAATTTCCCATTTCACCTTTCTGTGGGGGCTTTGGCTGCTAAGTAGGTGTTGGCTGCGTTCTACCAGTTTGCTCAGGTTGAGTCGTTCTGTGGACAGTTCTTCGCGAGTAATGCGGGAGAGTTGCAGAATGTCATCGATCAATTCAGCCATGCGAACGCTGGCAGCCACAACACGGTTGAGATTGTCTTTTTCATCGTTAGTTAATTTATCTTTCGCGTCTTCCAACACTATCTGACTAAAGCTGGTGACGGATCGCAGTGGTGCGCGCAAATCATGAGCGATGGAATAACTGTAGGATTCCAGTTCGCGGTTGATGGTAGCGAGTTCGTCACGATTGAGCCTGAGTTTTGCTTCGGTGATCTTGTGTTCGCCGATTCTTTGGTGGAGCGAACGGTTGGCCTGGGCGAGGCGTTGCTCAATTTTTCCCAGATAAATAAAGTATCCGATTGAAAGCAGGAGAATAATGATGCTGCCGATGATGACAATATTGCCGAGTAATTTGAATAGCTGGCCATTGTTGGTGGAAATTTTATGAATGACTACCATCTCTCCAATTCTGGATTCTGAGAAATCCGTCAAAGTGAAATGTGATGCAATATAGGATTTATCCATACCAAGAAACGATGAGGCATGAGAGCTATTGATCGTTTTAGCAAAGGTATCAAAATTTGCGGGTATTTTTGCCAGCGTGGATGAGGCGATGATCCATTTGTCGATTTTCTGCCAGTTGAATTGATTGTTCAAGCTTGATTGCCAGTCATTCCGGTTGATGAAATTTTTATCTATCAGGGTGATTATTTCCGCATTGGTAACGGCTTTTAGTTCTTGGGTAATGTGCTTGATTTCTTTGCCTAACTCTAAATAGCCAACCAGTCGTCCATTTATTTCCCAGGGTTTTACTGCGCGTAATACAAGCTGCCCAAATGTGCCTACTTCCAGGCCAGTGCTTATGTTTCCAGTGCGCCTTGATGTCAGTAATGTTTTGCGAGTGATCGTGTCGCCAAATCTTCCCGGCCGATGTAGCCGCAAAAAGTTTTTGCCATCAATTGAATGAAAGTAAAAATGGGTAATATTGAAATTTGTTTTCAGGGTGTTGTATGTGTCTGCTGTTGTTTTGATCAATTGTTGCCTATCTTGCTGTAGCCAGGCAGCCTTTATCTCCGGATTGTTTTCGATAAGTTTTAACAAGCCGCCGAGATCTTCGCTATCGTGCTTGATGTGACTTTCAAAACTACGCTGCACCCTCTGTGCGGTTGCATTATTGTCTGCTTCTAATTGGTAGTTGAAAAAGGTCTTGGTGGAAACAATGATTAGCACTAAGGCGAGGGAGAATGTGATGATGATGGGCAGTAGCACCAACAGTCTGAGGCGGGCGGCGCGATGTCCTTTTTTTGTTTGCATTGCTCGTTTGTTTCGGGAATAAATTGTTAGGTAGCCGTTTGGGCTGTGCAAACGGCGGCTTGCTTAATTATTTGAGAACTGAAAGTCCTTGCGGGGGTGTTGTGATAGTTCATCCAACATTTGGTCAACGTTGTTGCTGCCTTCAATGAGGAGCTTTAGGAATGATTCGTGATGGGGTGTGTCAGCGGCATCAAATTGTAGGCCGACGCCATCAGCCTTGTTGTGGGCAATACTGCAACTGAAGGCAACACGCACCCAGCCTTCTTCCGCTTTGATGATGAGTTCGAGATCACAGGGCTGACCCGTTTGCATGCCGGGAGGCGGGATGAGCATGACGAAGGCACCGTCCAGACTGATGTCCGCCGTTTCACCATAGAGTCGACTGCCATCTTCCAATTTGATTTCCACAATCACATCGAGGGGCAGGCGGGTGTATTTCCGGTGGTCTGTCATAGTTACCTCAAACACAGGTTGAATGGCGGTTTAATGTTAGGCCTTTGTTTTGCTTGAGTTTAGCTTGCTTGCGTCCGTTCGTCATCTTTCAGTGGTTTTGTATTATGGGGGAGGTGCCAGAGCGGGCAAAAAAAGGCGCACCGGTGAGTCCCGGTACGCCCTTGTGACACGCTGCCAGGCTTATTGCTTGTCTAAAGCGATCAGTTCCTTGAAATAGCCTTTCGCGCCTTTGTGCATAAAGTAATAGTCTTTGGCTCCGGCCTTCTCTAGTGCATATTGCAGCCAGCGCACTTGTTTACCCACTTCATCATAAATCAGTAGGGTGCGTTTTTGCTTGATCGCCTTCTGCACGTATTTTTTCAACTTCTTTTGTTGATCAAGGCTTGCCCAGCGTTCAATACCTGGATAGAAACCCACGCCAGCGCGTTGGAACTTGTCGCGTACGTCGATGATCATGTATTTTTTGCGGTCTATGGTGGCTCGATCGCTAAATTCATTGGGGCTGATAAAACGTTTTTTGAGTGTGGATTTAGGGATCAGGTGGGCAATATTTACCGGGCTTTTGCCCAGCAACGTCGCTTCATCCGGATGTGCTTTAGCCCAGTCAAAAATTCCGGCATCAAAGGCATGTACGTCGGTCACATTGGCGGCCAGTGCTTTTTTGGTAGCGATGTATGATTTCATGCAGGTGTGACCGTTGCAATAAAAGACAATGGGCTTGTCTGTACCGGCACGCAATTTGGCTACATCAGCTTCAAAATTCTTACTGGCTACGGGGATATTGATGGCCGTGGAAACGCGCAGTGTTTCAAATTCGAGCGCGGAACGGGCGTCAACTACCACAACATCCTTCAGCGTCTTGTAGAGGTCACTCAATTCGATGTAAGGGATTTTTTTGTATTTTGCTCTACCCGGGAAGTCGTCGCCGGCGAAGGCTGCAGAAGCCAGGAGCAGACTAGCGAGGGAGATAAGGCTGACGATCTTGCGCATTTAAGACTCCATTATTGGCTGTGGTTGATGTAACAGTATTATATCGTCGTTACAAAAATCCACTCGTTGTTTAGCGAGGGGATAGGGATGACTCAAAGGGTAGCAAACTACCGATGTAAAGTGGTGGCAAGTCGCAACACTATCGGACTATTGGGGTAAACCTTTAGACAAATTCTTAATGCCATGCAGGATTAACCCCTGATTTTTATATGTTTATTTGCTGCTAATGTCCCGTTAACAAATGCTTACCAAGGTGTAATTTATTGTATTGCGCGACCCACAGTGTGATTTGTGGAATTAAGACATGAATAATCAGATAGCTCTTCCGTCGTTCCGGCGTAGGCCGGAATCCAGTGATCGCCTAAGATCGCCTACTTTTGGTTGAACGGCCTACTGGATGCCGGACTGCGCCGGTACACCCAAAACGCTTCGCGGGGCAGGCTCTGACGGATATAAAGTTAATGGGACAGTTGTGGTGTTTATTCTAGCTCGGTTGCCTGTTTAGCGTGCCGCGTCAATTGAGACGACATTGTGGCGGTGATGTTGCACTGGTACTTGTAGTTCAAAAATGGAACCTTGCTTAAGTTCACTATGAACGCTGAGTATGCCACAGAGAATTGCGCTCATTTTTTTGCTGATGGCCAAACCGAGGCCGGTTCCCCCGTAATGCGAGCTGGTACTAATAGCGGCCTCGGCGAAGCTGCCAACAACCAGAGTGGGTTGCGTTTGTCTCATGCCTGTGTCGGTCTCTTGGACTGTGAATGACAGGCCGGAGGTG